>JAILJP010000039.1 GCA_024694625.1 Lachnospiraceae bacterium
TAAAAGAAAAGAGGTATGATTATGAAAATTGGATTTATCGGACTTGGCATTATGGGAAAACCTATGGTAAAAAATATTATAAAAGGCGGTTATACTGACGTACTTGTAAATGGTAGACATCAGGATGTTTTGGATGAGTTGGCAGAGTGCGGAGCAAAAGCCGCATCCTATGAAGAAATCGGAAAAAGCTGCGATGTGGTAATGACAATGCTTCCTAATTCCCCTCAGGTAAAAGAGGTTATGCTTGGAGAAAACGGAGTAGCTTCTTATATGAAGGAAGGCTCTGTGTTTATTGATATGAGTTCTATCAACCCTGTTGCCAGCAAGGAAATTGCAGAGGAACTTTCCAAGAAGAATATTTCTATGTTGGACGCTCCTGTTTCCGGTGGAGAACCTAAGGCCATTGACGGAACCCTTAGCTTTATGGTTGGAGGAAGTGAGGAATTGGTAAAGGAATATACCCCTCTTTTGTCTACCATGGGATCTTCTGTTGTAAGATGTGGAGAAGTTGGTGCTGGTAACACAACAAAGTTGGCAAACCAGATTATCGTTGCCTGCAATATTCAGGCTCTTTCTGAAGCACTTACATTGGCAAAAAAAGCCGGTGTGGATCCGGAACTTGTATTCCAGGCCATTCGTGGTGGATTGGCCGGCTCTACCGTTATGGATGCAAAAGCGCCTATGATGTTAAATGGTAATGATAAACCGGGATTTAAAATTGATTTACATATCAAAGACTTAAACAACGCACTTGATTGTGCTCATACGGTAGGAGCTACAGTTCCTATGACAGCAGAAATAATGGAGATTATGCAGTGGCTTCATGAGCATGACGGAGGACAGAAGGATCACAGTGCGATTTGTCAGTACTATGAGTTTTTAACAGGTA
Source organism: Lachnospiraceae bacterium (assembly GCA_024694625.1). Lineage (GTDB taxonomy): Bacteria > Bacillota > Clostridia > Lachnospirales > Lachnospiraceae > JAILEN01. The sequence goes on from JAILJP010000039.1 coordinate 890, forward strand.
TTAATTTAGGAGAGTAAATGAATCATACACTTCGAAAAAATGCAAAACAGATAATTGAAGAAGCTATCGCTTCCGTGGCTCCGGAAGAAGCTGTAAAGAAAGCATTACAAAACCAACATTTTCAGGGGAGAGTCTATATGGTAGCTGTTGGGAAAGCCGGATATTCCATGGCGAAGGCAGCTTCTTCCATGTTGGACTTTGAAAAGGGAATTGTAATTACCAAATACGATCATGTAAAAGAAAAACTTGAAGGCATCGATTGTTATGAGGCAGGCCATCCCACTCCAGATGAAAACGGGGTGGAAGGTACAAAGAAAGTACTTGAAATGATTTCCGAATTAAAGGAAGAGGATACGGTTTTGTTTTTGCTTTCCGGCGGTGGCAGTGCTCTTTTTGAAAGTCCGGTGATTCCATTGGAGGAATTGCAGGATATTACGAATCAACTGTTACGAAGCGGGGCAGATATTAAAGAAATCAACAGTATTCGAAAGCGACTATCCATGGTAAAGGGTGGAAAATTTGCGAAGTTGGTTTCTCCTGCTAAGGTGTATGCAGTGATTCTGTCGGATATCCTTGGTGATCCTGTGGATATGATTGCATCTGGCCCTACGGTTTCGGATACCGCAACCACACAGGATGTGGCTGCTATCGTGGATAAGTATCATCTTTCGTTGTCAGAAAGTGCAAAACAGGCATTGGAATCCGAAACACCCAAAGATGTAGATAATGCAAACAACATCGTAATTGGAAGTGTAAAACAATTGTGTTTGGAAGCAAAGAAATGCTGTGAAAAACTAGGATATAAAACTTCCATATTGATGGATGATTATGACGGAGAAGCCCGTTCTTTGGGTGAGTACTTGGGAAACCTCGCAGTAGAAAACAAAGACAAGGGAAGCCTTGCGTTGATTGCAGGTGGAGAAAGTGTGGTTCATCTCAAAGGCAAGGGTCTAGGTGGTCGAAACCAGGAAATTGCAGTGGCAGCCATGGAAAAGATTTCCGGTCTCTCCCATGTAGCTGTGTTTAGTGTGGGCTCGGACGGAACCGACGGTCCTACGGATGCAGCGGGTGGATATGTGGATGGTGAAAGCATGGATTCTTTGGAAGAAAAGGACATCCCTTGGAAATCCATGCAGGCCGACAACGATTGCTATCATATTTTAAAGGAAATTGATGGACTGGTAATTACGGGACCGACAGGCACCAACGTGAATGATGTTTCAGTGGTATTAATAGACGAGAATTAATATTTCGGTGGTGTAACAGATGAAAATAGATGTGATTTTAAAAGGAAAGCCCTTTCAGACGGAGTTTGGAATTGTAGGTTACAGTACGGTGGTTTTAATTCGGACAGCGGATCGAAACATTCTTTATGATACCGGATTAAAGGGCTGTGCACTTCAATTAAAGGAAGGGTTAAAGGAAAAAGGACTTAGCTGTGAAGAGATAACGGATGTGGTGATTTCCCATCTGCATTTTGATCATGTGGGAAATATACCTTTGTTTTCCAATGCGAATTTTTATATTAGCATGACGGAGTGGACCAATGCAGTGAAACAGCCTGATGAATGGGATTGTATTGCCACCTGCGAATTCCTTCGCGGACGAAATTTGAATTTTGTTGCAGAAGGAGATATCTTATTTGAAAAAATAAAGGTGTTGGAACTGCCCGGTCATACTCTAGGTTTGATTGGCTTGCAGTGTGAAGATGCCATCCTTTGTTCCGATGCAATTAAAAACAGATATGAGTTGTGGCAGGAGATTCCATTGATGACGATGGATGAAAAAAAGAGTAGGGAAACCGTGGCGCGGATCAAAGAAAACGCCAATGTGATTTATCCGGGACATGATGAACCTCTTTATCTCAATCATCCCATCGATCAGGAACCTATTTCATTTGAAGTAAGGTTTGCAAACGGAAGAACGTTATACATTGAGTAAAATGCGGATTATTCCGCATTTTTTTATTGTACGGAATTGACTTTACAAATCGAGAATTATAGGATTGTCTGTAGAGATAAAAAAGAGGGAAGTATATTATGGAGCGAATTATAAATAAACGAAATCTTATTACCTTGGCCAGTGTGGTTGGCTCATCTATGTTAATGGCATTTGCCATGAATATTTTTATGAATGAAGCCTCTATTTTGCCGGCAGGATTTATGGGTGTGGCAAAGCTTGTCAGTATGATTGGCGGAAGAATGGGCATTCGAATTGAAACATCCATCGTACTTTTGTGTATCAATTTACCGGTGGCCATTTTCTGTGCAAAAAAGATTTCCAGAAGATTCGTGGGCTTTTCTTTATTGCAGGTCTTATTGTTGTCTTTGTTTATGCGGGTGATTCCTGTTTATAATATCTTTGATCAGGTAGTATTAAACGTTATTTTCGGAGGATGTATTTACGGCTTTTCTATAGCATTGGCTCTGCGAGGTGGGGCATCTACCGGAGGTACGGACTTTATTGCGTTATATGTTTCAAACAAAACAGGAAAAGAATTGTGGTTGGAAATCTTTATTTTCAACTGTGTTTTGCTGGTGATTTTCGGATATTTGTTTGGATGGGAAAATGCAGGATATTCAATTATTTTCCAGTACATTTCAACTCATATGATCACCACCTTCCACAACCGTTACAAACGGGAGATGATGCAGATTTTTACCAAGCATCCTGATTGTGTAGTGGAGGAATATTTAAAACACTTTAGACATGGTATTACGGTGTTAAACGGAACCGGTGGTTACACAGGGGAGGATACCGCCATGCTGTTATCCGTTACCTCTGCTTATGAACTTCCGGAAGCCATTGAAGTGATTCGAAAGGCAGATCCGGAAGCCATTATTAACGTGACAAAAACAAGTCAGTTTATTGGAAAGTTTGCACAGCCTACGCTATAATATCAAAAATGCAATGGGAGATTGATGGGAAAGAATAACTGTGATATGATATCCGGGATAGACAAAGACGTCTGCTAATTTTAGCAGGCGTCTTTTTGTTTATGGAAAGGAAAAACAGAAAAAAGGTGCTTGAGGAAGTGGTGAAAACTATGAAGAAGTTAGAAACGAACGATTGGATCGTGTTAAACAATATTATCTATAAAATATATACAATGGATAGTTTTGATGAAATGAGAGAACGGTTTTTGGAAGAATTAAAGATGCTTATTGATTTTGATAGTGGTGATTTCTATCTTGCGTCACAGGAAAAGGGAAAACTTCTTGGAAATCCGGTAACCTATAATTGTGATGTGGATCTTTCAGATATTTATGAAGATCTTGATTATAGCAGAGGATTGGTAGCAGGTGGAAAAATGCTCATTTATCGGGAGACGGACATTATATCTGATGAAATAAGAGTAACAACAGAGTATTATCAGAAGGTGTATAAACCCAATAACTGGCATTATGCCCTTCAGATGGTGCTGGCAAAACATAAGAAATTTTTGGGAGCCATAACCTTTTACCGAACCATAGGAAAAGAGAATTTTCATTATGATGATA
>JAILJP010000045.1 GCA_024694625.1 Lachnospiraceae bacterium
GCCAAGGTTGTGAACAGCATCCAAAATACGAAGAACACCGATTGCATCTACATCACCTGTGTAAATGGGCACATCAAAGGAATTCTGTACATGAGACTGTGCAGCCAGGTTGTAAATTTCATCCGGCTTTACTTCAGAGATAATTCTGTAAATACTGTTGGAATCAGATAAATCTCCATCATGTAATGTAATGGAATTTGCAGCGATCAAATGATCGATACGTGCTGTATTTGAAATGGACGCACGACGGGTAATACCGTGAACCTCATATCCTTTTTCCAATAGAAACTCAGCCAAGTAACTTCCGTCCTGTCCGGTAATACCGGTAATAAGTGCTTTCTTTGCCATAGCATCCTCCAATTTTTTCTTTTTCAAGGCCCGTGTACGGGCACGCATACCAAGTTATTATATCTTCTTTCATAAGAAATAACAAGACAGTACTTTTATTTGATTTTTTTCCAAAATTGGGCTAATGTGATTAGGAATAAAGGAGATATTATGGCAGAACAATTAACAAAATCAGATATTAAAAAAATACAAGCAGAAATCGACGATCGTATTTTGGTACAGCGTCCGAAACTCATTGCGGATTTGAAGGAAGCAAGAGCCCAGGGTGATTTATCCGAAAACTTTGAATACTATGCGGCCAAGCGTGCAAAGAATCAAAATGAAAGCCGCATCCGTTATTTGGAAAACATGTTAAAAAATGCCATCGAAGTGGACGATACCACTACCGCCGGCGTTGTTAGTCTTAATGATACGGTTACCTTTTATATTCCAGAAGACGATTTTGAAGAAACTGTTAAAATCGTCACCTCCATTCGAGGAAACTCCCTTCGTGGTAAGATTTCCAACGAATCTCCTGTAGGAAAAGCCCTTTTAGGACACAAGGTTGGTGACACCTGCACCGTGGAAGTTCCCGGCAGCGAAAACTACGAGATTCAAATCACCGCTTTAGACCAGTCTTCCAACGATGAAGAAGATACCATCCGAAAATTTTAATAATCGGAATTCTCTCGCTTTTCATTTTGCAAAAGAATTCCCACACATACAAAAGCAAGGGAAATCACAATCACGGCCGGTCCTGCGGTTGTGGTCTCCCGCAAAAACAAAGCGGAAAACAACACTCCAAATACAGGAGTTAAAAATCCATAGATGCTAACCTTTGACACCTCGTTATACTTTAGCAACTGTCCCCAAAGGGAGTAGGCGACTGCGGATATTCCTGCCAAAATAAGGATTACGGCAACGCCTTCTTTTGTTTTCAATCCATCCATCAATTCCCATACACTTCCCCCGGACTCATGTTTTGCAGTTTTCCACATCCATCCGGTAATCACCAAAAGAATTCCACCTAACATAAACTGAAATGCACTTAAGGTAAAGGGTTCTTCATATTTAGAAAACTTTTTGATACATACGGAAGAAAAGGCGTAGGCCACGGTGGAAAGCACTATGGCGCCCTCTCCCCAAAGGGAAAACTCAAAAGAGACCCCGGTAATATTGATCAAGATCACGCCTACAAATCCAATGCCACATCCCCAAAGCTTCTTTGCGGTAAGTTTTTCCTGACGAAACAGTACAGCTGCCACGAACAAAGCCACAAAGACATTCATAGCTTCAATGATGGAAGCCTTCACACCTGTAGTGCGGGCCAATCCCACATAGAAAAACAAATATTGCAAATAGGTTTGCAGCATGGCCAAAACAAAAACATAGCCCATAGATGTCTTTTTGGGGATTAAAGCCTTTCGAAAACTAAGACTACCAATAACCCAAGCCAGACACCCCGCTAGAAAAAACCGAATTCCTGCGAATATGATTTGCATTCCCGTATCCTCACCGGTGATATGAAAAATATCGTAGCCGATTTTAATGGCAGGAAATGCCCCTCCCCACAAAGCAGTACATAGCACCGCAGTCAAAAACAATACAACTCCATTTTGTAACACTGATTTCTTCATTATTTACTCCAGATTCAAATATAATTTCCCTTCGTTTTCTTATGGCAAAAAAATAGGGCCACATCGGGCCCCACCTTTAACTCTTTAATTTTTTTCGCTGTTCATAAACCAGCTGAAGCATATCCTGCTCGTATTTGTCATCAGACAAACCAGAGATTTCATCCAAGATACGTTTTTCTTCCCCCTGCAGCCTTTTCAGTTCTTCTTCTACTTTTTTCCGATCCATCTGCACACGAGATAACTGCATCTTAAGATCTTCAATCATTTCTTTATTTGTAAAGTTACTCCCTAAATCCATACAATTACCTCCTGTCTGTAATTATGGGTTTATTATATCACAAGACTAAAAAATTAGCAGTGATTATCCTCCTCTTTTCCCGGCATTAAAGTTAATACCAAAAGATAGGGAATCGAATAAATGGATGGAATGATATAGCGGTAATTTCCGTTGTCCGGAGACGTCAAACAAATGAGGAAGGTAATCACCGGCAACAATAAAGCAATGTTAAATTCCCTGCGATTTCTCATTTTATTCAGCAACAACATGCAAATAAGCATCCACGGTATGATTCCTATCGTGGCAAAAAAGCTCAAAATCGGCGTTTTCTCATAGGCTAACACCAACTGGTTTACAATATAGCGGGACGCTGCTGTCTCCTCCGCATTGGAGATTAACAAATAGTCATAGTCCTTATACTTCTTTGGATGATTTTGCAAATACTGATTCCACTCGTAATACACCAAAGAAGAAATCTTATCCACATCATAATACTCATAGGTATTAGCAAAGGTGGCTTCAAAATATACCTCAGGATGTCGCAGAAACATCTTCCACCAAACTTTGAAATATGCCTTTAAATCATCTTTTGTCGCATCCTGATTGTAATGCTTCTTCAATCGATCGGACAATTTCGCCTCATAACACTTAGTCCAATACTTATAAGGAATAATCTTACTAATTACCTTCTTTTCCGCTGATGTAATGTCATCGGGATACTCCGTTAGATATCTGGCCGTCTGCTGAAGGGGAACGCTCAAGCCCTCCTGAACTCCACCGGGCGCTACATTCATAGCCGGCAAAAAGGTATTTAAATATACAAACTGGAATAATAATATGGGGACAAAAATACCCACACAGGTTCTCCACCATAGCTTTCTATACTTTATTAAATATACCACTCCAATGATTGCAAGTAGGTAAATACCATACACTTTCGTCAGCATCATCATGGTTGCATCAAGAAACATGCATAAGAGGAACCACCACTTTTTCAGAATCTCTCCGCCGGTTCTTGCCATCTCATTCATCATGATTACAAACAAAAGACAAAAGGCTCCGTATACCGTATCCTTTACCATACAAATGGAATACATGGGGAAAACCGGAACAAACATAATAATCAAAAGTACCGCAATCCAACGACGAATAGTCACCCCAATATAACGAAGATATTGGATACACCCACCAAAAACAAAGGATAAAAAAGCCATGTGAAGTATGGTATAAACCGCCACTCCGGACTGAATATCTCCTCTTTCCAATCCCCATTCAATAAACTTGCCAAAGAGCATAATAAGCAAATAAGGATGATGATTGGTGATAAAAATATCCTCTCCCTGCACCGCAGACATTTCCTGAATATAGCTGGGCACATGGAAATACTCCATAATCATAATTACCGTATCTTCATTGCTGGTTCCTGGATAAAAAATATGGAAATAAGGGAACCATGCTAAAAAGATTACACCAGTTATAATTGCCACGTGCCACCATTTAACGTGGCGTTTTATTGCAATTCTTTGCGTTAATTGTTGGTTTATCAGGTTGAGTGCTACTTTTAAGAAAAAGTAAAACATTATAGCCAAGGAAATGCCACGAATCATTGTCCGAGCCCGGTTTAAAGGAAATTCGTACAACACCGTCCAAGCCTCTGTCTTTTTCAATGCATAACAAATGATCTGGGTCGCGGAAAACAAAAGAGAAATCCCACCATACAGCAGGCTGTCTTTCCAGCTTAAAGACACAGACAGCCCCATATAAAACAATATGGTCAACACACAGACAAATAGAGTTAACCGAACCTTGTTGGAAGGCATGGAAAGATACATGGTACGAACAAATACCATGATTTCATTTGTAAAGTCCAATGTAGGACTGTTATCTATAGTGGCTTCTCTCAACAGGGAAAAGTTAATCCCTATGGAAACCAAAATCGCCAATGCAACAGAAAAAACGCCTTTTCTGCGATCTATACCTTTTACAAGATTTGACATAATTTCTCCTAATAATCAAAAATCGCGTTTATCTTAACATATATTAGGGCACAAAAAAAGTAGCCTGACTCTCATCAGACTACTTTTTAAATTATTCCACAATGTTCTGACGAACCAATGCACGTTTTAATGCCAGCTCTGCTCGCATTACATCCAGGCCGTCTGCCTTTTGTGCAATACGTTCTGTGGCACGTGCTTCCGCAGCCTTTGCCCGGGCTACATCGATTTCTTCCGGCCATTCTGCCACTTCTGCAAGAAGGGTGACTTTGTCGTTAAGAATCTCTGCGAATCCCGCGTGAACTGCTGCCTTTTTGTTGCCCTCGCCTTCATGAATGGTTACAATTCCGGGGGCTAAAACAACGGTAGTAGGCACATGGTTCTTATAAACACCGATTTCACCTTCTGTTGTAGTAAATTCAATCATTGCCGCTTCGCCCTTGTAAAACACACGGTCCGGCGTGATGATTTCCACCACAAACTTGTTATCTGCCTCTGCCACCTTACTACCTCCTTAGTTCATTTTCGCACGAACTTCATCGATGGTACCTGCATTTAAGAAGTAACCTTCGGGAACGTCATCCATACGTCCTTCCAAAATCTCCTTAAATCCACGGATGGTTTCCGCAATCGGTACATATTTACCGTCTAAGCCGGTAAACTGAGTAGCTACGAAGAAAGGCTGTGATAAGAATCTCTGAACCTTACGAGCACGAGATACTACCAACTTATCTTCTTCAGAAAGCTCGTCCATACCTAAGATTGCAATGATATCCTGCAATTCTTTGTACTTCTGAAGGATTTCCTGAACGCCACGGGCTACTTCAAAGTGCTCCTGTCCTACGATACGAGGATCCAAGATACGTGATGTAGAACCCAAAGGATCCACAGCCGGATAAATACCAAGCTCTGCAATGGAACGCTCCAATACGGTGGTTGCATCCAAGTGAGCGAAGGTTGTAGCCGGAGCGGGGTCAGTCAAGTCATCCGCAGGTACATATACAGCCTGTACGGAAGTAATAGATCCGTTCTTTGTAGATGTAATACGTTCCTGTAAAGCACCCATTTCTGTTGCCAACGTAGGCTGATAACCTACGGCAGAAGGCATACGTCCTAACAAAGCGGATACCTCGGAACCTGCCTGTGTAAAACGGAAGATGTTGTCAATAAAGAGCAACACATCCTTTCCACCTTTATCACGGAAGTACTCTGCCATAGTAAGACCTGTTAAACCAACTCTCATACGAGCTCCCGGGGGTTCGTTCATCTGACCGAACACCATGCAGGTCTTATCAATAACTCCGGATTCCTTCATTTCGTAATAAAGATCATTTCCTTCACGGGTACGCTCACCTACACCGGTAAATACGGAATATCCACCGTGCTCCGTAGCGATATTATGAATCAATTCCTGGATTAATACGGTTTTACCTACACCGGCACCACCGAACAAACCAATCTTTCCACCTCTTTGGTAGGGGCAAAGAAGATCTACGACCTTGATTCCTGTTTCTAACATTTCAGATGAAGTAGCCTGTTCTTCAAACGTAGGTGCCGGTCTGTGAATCGGCATACGTTCACTGGTTTTAGGCGCTTCACCATTATCAATAGGCTCACCTAATACGTTGAAAATTCGACCTAAGGTTTCCTCACCAACGGGTACCGAAATAGGTGCTCCGGTGGATACGGCATCCATACCACGAACCAATCCGTCGGTAGGTCCAAGGGCGATACAACGAACGGTATCATCTCCCAGATGCTGTGCAACCTCAACTACAAGTTTTGTTTTATCTTCACGAGTAATTTCGATTGCGTCATTGATTTCGGGAAGCTCTCCTTCCGCAAACTTAACATCAATAACCGCACTGATAATCTGAGTGATTTTTCCTGTATTTGTATTTGCCATCTTTATGAATCACTCCTTTTCTTTTTCTTATTCTCACCTCGCGGTGGGAATTCATCCATAACAAGTACTAAGAAATTGCCTCAGCACCTGCAATAATTTCTGTAAGTTCCTGTGTAATAGATCCCTGACGTGCACGGTTATATGACAAGGTCAGGTTTTCTATCATTTCTTCCGCGTTACTGGTCGCCGAATCCATTGCTTGCATTCTGGCACCGTTTTCACTGGCAACTGCCTCGATTAAGGCACCATATACCAAGCTGGTTACGTATTTCGGAATAATCATTTCAATCGCTTCTTCCGGATTGGGTTCAAAGTTCATAAGAACATTGGAATCTCCGGATGCGGCAATCTCTTCTTCCGACAGTTCAACGGGTAACAGCTTCAGCAACTTCGGTTCATGAACCACCGTGTTCTTAAAGTGGGTATACGCCAAATAGATTTCAGAAATCTCTCCGGCCGCATAGGACTCTAAGAGTTGTTTACAAATACGACTTGCATCGTCATAGGTTGGTGCTTCCATTACATCCGATTCATCCATGGCTACGGAATAACCCCTATGAACCAGTCCCTCCATGGCCTTTCTACCAATACAATAGAGCTGACTGTTATCCTGGGTAATCTCTTCTTCATCACGAATGAGCTTTACCACATTGGAGTTATATCCTCCTGCAAGACCTCTGTTGGAAGAAATCACGATTACGCCTTTCTTTCCAACTTCCCTTTTTTGCAGGTAGGGATGATGAATGTTTTTGGTCTTCGCCAGCATAGAACATACCGTGTTATACATGTAGTTAAAGTACGGTGTGGTACTCTCTGCATGGCTTTTTGCCTTTTGCAACTTAACGGTGGAAACGAGCTTCATTGCCTTCGTAATCTGCTGTGTACTGGAGATACTGGTTCTACGACGCTTAATATCTCTCATTGAGGCCATGTACGCCACCACCTTTCTCAAACATGTTTATTATTCCTGTACGAAGGGTTTCTTCGCCTCATTAATTGCCTGAATTAATAACTTCTCCATGTCTTCTTCCAAGACTTTCTTCTCACGAATGGATTCCGGTATTTCAGGATACTTTGTCTTTACATGTTCGAAAAGGGCAGATTCGAATTCCAGTACTTTGTCAGTAGGAATATCCAGCAAGTACTTCTGAGTAGCCGCATAGATAATCATAATCTGATCTTCTACAGGCATGGGCTTGTACTGAGGCTGCTTTAAGATTTCCTGAACTCTTTCACCTTGAGCCAATGTTTCAGCAGTATCTTTGTCCAATTCGGAACCGAACTGGGCAAATGCTGCCAACTCACGGTACTGAGCTAACTCTGTACGAATCGGAGCTGCAATTTTCTTCATTGCCTTAATCTGTGCGGAACCACCTACACGGGATACGGAAAGACCCGCATTGATAGCCGGACGCTGTCCTGCATTGAAGGCATCTGTCTCTAAGTAAATCTGACCATCTGTAATAGAAATAACGTTGGTCGGAATGTAAGCGGAAACGTCGCCTGCCTGAGTCTCGATAATGGGAAGTGCTGTTAAAGAACCTCCACCCAACTCATCGGACAAACGAGCTGCACGCTCTAACAATCTGGAATGTAAGTAGAATACATCTCCGGGGTATGCTTCACGTCCCGGTGGACGACGAAGGAGCAAGGAAAGGGTACGGTATGCGGTAGCATGCTTACTTAAATCATCATAGATGATAAGAACGTCCTCTCCATTCTCCATCCACTCTTCACCCATAGCACATCCGGCATAAGGAGCGATGTACTGCAAAGGTGCCAACTCACTGGCTGTGGATGCTACTACGGTTGTATAACTCATAGCTCCAAATTCTTCTAATGTCTTAACCAAAGCGGCAACGGTAGAAGCCTTCTGACCGATGGCAACGTAAATACATTTTACGCCCTGTCCCTTCTGGTTAATAATGGTATCAATGGCAATAGCAGTCTTACCGGTCTGTTTATCACCGATAATAAGCTCTCTCTGTCCACGTCCAATAGGAATCATGGAGTCAATCGCCTTAATACCTGTCTGCAAAGGGGTATCTACTGATTTACGTGCGATAACACCACTTGCTACTCTTTCAATCTGACGGAACTTATCGGTTTCGATAGGTCCCTTTCCATCAATAGGAAGACCCAGTGCATTTACTACACGTCCCAAAAGTGCATCACCTACGGGAACCTCAACTACACGTCCGGTAGTCTTTACGGTATCACCTTCGTTGATGTTTTTATGGCTTCCCAAAAGAACGGCACCAACATTGTCTTCTTCCAAGTTCTGCACCATTCCATATACTTCTCCTGGAAATTCCAGAAGCTCGCCCTGCATGGCATTTTCTAAACCATGAATACGGGCAATACCATCTGCCACCTGAATAACGGTTCCGACTTCGGAAACCTCCAGGTCAGAGGCATATCGTTTCATTTGGCTCTGGATTACCGAGCTAATTTCTTCCGGTTTTAAATTCATGGAGCGCTTTCACCTCTCTTTACTCGCTTACGGAATCCGTAAGCTGTACTTTTGATAATTCGCGAGACAAATTATAAATCTTTGTCCGAATGCTGGAATCCACAACACGATCTCCAATACGGATTACCATGCCGCCGATTAATTCCTTATCCACGTCATAGTGCATCTCCAAAGATACAAAATTGGTTGTTTCCAACAATCTCTTTTCTACTTCTTTCTTCTTTTCGGAAGATAATTCCAAAGGTGTGGACACATAAGCCACGCCGATGTTTTTATATTCTTTCACCGAAGAAACAAAATATTCAAAGATGTCTTTCATTTGTCCAAAGTGGTCTTTTTCTATGACCATTCGCATAAGTCCGATAATTTCGTCTGAAATCTTTCCTTTGAAAACGGTCTCCACTGTTTGAAGCTTCTCATCCTTTGAAATATGAGGATGAATCATCATGGAAGTAAGATCGGGATTTTCATCTAATACCTGAATCATTCCCTCTACTTCTTCATAAATCTCATCAACTTTGTTTTCTTCTTTGGAAAGCTCAAACAGTGCATCACCGTAGACATTTTCTACTAGCTTTGCCATGTTGAACCACCCATTTCTTTCAAAGTTTCCTCAACCAAAGAATCCTGTAAGGTTGTATCGATATTCTGAGCTACAACCTTCTGCGCCATAAGGGCTGCAACGGCGATCATCTGCTGTTTTACTTCGTCAGCTACACGCTTCTGTTCAAGCACTGCCTGTTCTTCTGCGTTTTTGATGATGCGAGCCGCTTCTTCTTTCGCTTCGTTTATAATATTCGTTTCGTTTTGAAGTGCTTTCTTTCGAGCCTCTGCCAAAATGGCATCCGCTTCTTTATCCACTTCTTTCAGCTTTTCCTCGTACTGCGCTTTCAGCTGCTGAGCTTCTTCTTTATCGCTCTTTGCCGAAGCAATATCTCCTGCAATACGGTTCTGACGTTCCTGCATGAAATCTCGCACAGGATTGAACAGTAAGTAGGAAAGGATAATGCCTAAAAACAGTACTGCGACCGCTAATAATGTAGCATCATGGAGCAGCTGAAAATCGAGATCAAATAATCTTTCCATCTGCTATACGACTCCTTTGTACTTAGCCTACCAACGGTTTTACGAAAAGTAAGAGCATTGCTACAAGCAAACCGTAAAGACCTGTTGTTTCGGCTACGGCCTGTCCAAGTAACATTGTAGACATGATCTGTCCCTGTGCTCCGGGGTTACGTCCTACTGCTGCTGCACCATGTCCGGCAGCGATACCCTGTCCAATACCAGGTCCGATACCTGCGATAACCGCCAAACCTGCACCGATTGCTGAGCATGCTAAAATTAAATCTTCACCTGTAATATTCATTGTGTTTACCTCCTAAAGTAAAATTTCGATTAGGCTGTTGCCTCCTCTTCGTCGTTCATCTGCTGTGAGATGTAAGTCATTGTCAACATACAGAATACATATGTCTGAATTGCTCCTGAGAACAAATCAAAGTAGATATGTAATACTGATGGCCATACCAAGGCTATCTTTGACAACAATCCATATACCAACGCCATCATAACCGTACCGGAAAGTACGTTTGCGAACAGACGCAGGGATAAGGAAATTGGTACCGCAATCTCACTGATAAGATTGATTGGTAGCCAAAGCGGGAACCACGGTGGTAGTGGCGAACACATATCCACCCAAATGGACTTGAGACTGTTGTGCTTAAATTGGTTGTAATGAATGATACAAAATGTCATTACACCCAAAGCAAACGTCGTTCCATAATCCGCTGTTGGCGGCCGGAGACCAAAAACACCGGAAATATTGGAAATCAATATGAAAATAAAGATAGTTCCAATGTAGTTTCGGAATTTTGGCGCGCTCTTTCCCATGGCATTCGTTACGATACCGTCTAAAAATTCCACAACAATCTCTATGACGTTTTGCACTGAATCCGGAACTTCCTGAGCTTTTGCCATTTTGCGATTCGCAATAACAGCTAAGAGGATAATTACCAGCATTACAATTGCAATACAAACATGAGATGTGGTAATCCAAACCGTCTGTCCAAAGATTTCATAGGAAAACAGACCGTGGATCATAAAGTCGATGTCGTCTGCAGATGCCATCAAAATCGCATTGTTCACAATTTCACCTCCTCATCTTTCTTTGAATTTTCTTCATTTTTTGAAGATGAAAAAATTTTATGCAATAAAGGCTGTGCATATGCACTGACCTTCAAGCCTAGAACACCGATGAAAGCTAAAATCAAATTTCCAAGATTTAGCCACATCATCACAAAAAATACTGCCACCACTGCGAAATACCGCAGAACGGATTTGGCTTTGATTCTGTTTAGAGACGCGTTTTGCGTCCGTACCGTTTCATCCAGTACCACTGCCAAATGAATCGCCATCCCTATGGCACAGGCAATTCCGATACACAACCCGGAAGTATACCGAATCTTATCGGAAACAAACCATACCCCTATCACCTCCACGATTCCTCCATATAAAAGGATACCAAAAAGAAGGCCTGGTAAGGCTTCGTTTAATCTTCTAAATTCTTTTATCATTGTTTTTCAAGTACTTCTTAACTATTTTGTATACGGATTCCACACCTGCCGCTGCTCCAACCACGAATCCTATAATAGCGACCCAATCATTATCGATTTTCTTTCCCAGCCAAGCACCGAATATAGTACAGGCTACAATGGGAAGAATCATGGAAATACTTACCTGCATTACCAAAGCAAGGGTTTCCATTACCTGATTTCTTTGTTTGTTATCCATCATACGTCAAAGGATATTTCCCTTCCTGTATGTTCATATTTACGAAAAGCAACCCCCGATGCTGTCAACATCCTCTTGGATGCAATGACACTGGGTGTGTGTTCGTACTTATCACAATCGTAGATTATTTCTTTTATGCCGGACTGAATAATTGCCTTGGCACACTCATTGCATGGGAACAGGGATACATAGAGTTTTGCACCCTCTAAAGAACCACCGCGATAGTTTAAAATAGCATTTAATTCGCTGTGGGTTGTATAGAAATATTTGTTCTCCAAGGGATCGCCGTCCCGGTTCCAAGGAAATTCATCATCCGAACAACCTCTGGGGAAACCGTTGTAACCCATGGATAAAATCTTGTTGTCGGTACTTACAATGCAGGCACCAACCTGGGTATGAGGATCTTTTGAGCGCATGCCGGATAAAAAGGCGATACCCATAAAATACTCGTCCCAACTAATGTAATCGGTTCTCTTATCACTCATATTGTTCCCCCTTTTCAGGTCTCATCATCAGGTGAATTTTGTTCGAGCTTTTTCACCACCTTCATCAAAGTGGCCTTTAACATCTCGAAACATATACCATACGTTTGTAAGGAACCCCCATACGGGTCCATGATTTCAAGTTCTTCCCCTACAAACGAAGTAAGCACAAAAGTATTTTCTTCCGTTGCATTTTCTAATTCTTCCAAAAGTTTTAGTCGTTTGGATTCCTCCATAACAAAAACAATGGTATCTTCTGTGATTTCATCATTTTGAATCTGTTTGGATTCGTAATGCTCCACAGTGATTCCATTGGATATCATAACCGCTTCCGTCTTTTGGTTTAAAGGTTCCGGAAAGGCTACAATCAAACCTCTGGATAAAACTTCCATATCCTCATTGCATAATGTTTTAAAAATCTCTGCAGCCATGGGAGCTCTTGTGATTCCATTTCCGGCCACAAAAATTACGCGTTTATATTTTCTCACATTTTCCTCCAAAGGGCTAGTACCTATCGGTAAATTTTTGCGTTTTTCCTTAAATTTCTAGGAAACGGTGATAATCTGATGACCTGCTGCCTTTAAAAGGCGATTCATAATAGCCGCTCCCATATGGGGCGTTTCAAAAGCTTCAGAATAAATCATCTCCATACCCTTTTCATCAAATTCTCTCAGGCTTCCGTATAAGTTTCTTGCAATTTCCTCCTCATGAGAAAAAGAACCTAGGACGAACACATCGCCATAATGATAAAGACTCTCGGTCTCTGCCGACGCCAAAATCGCTACCTTTTTCCCGGCTTCGGCATCCTGCTTTGCCAAGGAATTAATCTTTTCCACAACGGCCTCTTTGGTGCCTTCGCAAACAATCAGATTTCCTTTGGGAGCATAATGACGATATCGCATTCCCGGAGCTTTTGGTCTCACTTTTTTGTTTTCAGACATAATGCCGGGATCCATCTTGGCTTCTTTTGTCACAGCTATTACATCTTCCAAAGAAATATAGCCAGGTCGTAAAATCACGGGGATCTCTTCGGTTAAATCAATAATGGTGGACTCCAATCCGATTTCCACTTCGCCGCCATCAATAATGCAATCAATCTTTCCGGATAAATCTTCCGCAACATGTGCTGCCTTTGTGGGACTCGGCCGTCCGGAAGTATTCGCAGAAGGGGCTGCAATCAAACATCCGCTTTCCAGAATCAGCTCTCTTGCCACGGGATGGGAAGGAAGGCGAATGGCCACCGTATCCAAACCGCCGGTGGTTTCCTTTGGAATCTCATCATTTTTGTTTAGAATCAATGTCATAGGTCCGGGCCAAAAGGCATCTGCCAATTTTTTAGCGTTTTCCGGAACTTCACGAACGATTTCCTCCAACTGGGAAAACTTAGCTATATGTACAATCAAAGGATTGTCGGAAGGTCTTCCCTTTGCCGCATAAATCGCTTTTGAAGCATTTTTGTTTCTGGCATCTCCACCCAAACCGTAAACCGTCTCTGTGGGGAAGGCCACAAGACCGCCGTTTCTAAGAATCTCACCGGCCTCTTTCAGTTCTTCTTTCTCAACGTTATTCAAATCTACTTTGATAAATTTTGTTTCCATCTTTTACATGTATTGGGAGATTACGTCCCAAATCTCTTCATTCTCCAATGTTAATTTCCAAAATGCACATCCGGCCAGCTTATTGGTTTGCATAACCTGAAGCTTCTTTGCCAATGATTCCGCATCTTCAATCCAAATCTGATATGTCTTTCCGTCTTCTGTAAACTCAGCATAGTACTGACCTTGATCCTCAAGCCAGGTTGAAGTAGCTCCATGCTTTTCCAAATATGCGGAAATCTTGCTCATATGAATGGTGCTGCAACTTACCTTTTCTCCGTCGGTCACCCATAATCTAGTATAGAATGGCATACCTAAAACAATCTGATCCGCACTGACGTATTCCATCATATCCGTTACACCCTGAGATACAAAATCAATGCTGGCTGTGGATCCCGGCTCACTTCCGGAATAATGTTCATCATAAGCCATAATCACTACATAATCCACATATTTTCCCTGCTCTTCATAGTTATAAAAAATATGGTACTCAGAGGGAACATAATTATCCACGGACAACACCAAATCATTGTTTTCACATTTCAAGGATAATTCACGAATAAACTCAATAAAACCATCGGCACAGGAATCATCCAACATTTCAAAATCAATATTTACACCATCCAAGTTGTAAGCAACAGCCTTTGCCACAATGTTATTAATCAGGTTATCGCGAGATGCTGTGTTGTTTAGCACTGTGGAAGAACTAACGCCGTCCTCTTCAAAATTGCTCACCAATCCCCAAACCTGAATGCCCTGATTGTGGCATTTGGTAACATAATCCATAGAAGCAATGCTGGAAATACCACCGTTGTTATCGGATAAATGAAACCACGTAGGGGAAATTACATTTAAGCCCTTTGTTGCTGCAATGGCCTCATCCAAAGAAGCATTTCCGGATTCGGAAGTCACCTGATGCCATCCCAGACAAACAGTTTCATTCATGGAAATATGGTTATAGGTGCGCTCCTCTAATCGGGCAGCTACCGTTTCCATAGTCTTGTCTGTGAGATACTTCGCCTTCAGACATCCCAAAACACCATCTGAAGTCAATACCCGTACCCACTTGCCGTAAGATTCCACAATGGTAACTGCTTCACCCTTTTCACCGTCTTTTAAGATTTTACTCTTCGGACCGCCAAATTGTCGCAGCGCCATGTCTTTTTTTAGTGTAGCGACATTTTTCTCATATCCAGATGTCTCTAAAACGACACGATTCGGTGTCCCTTCTGTAAGTTCATAGTTTACATCCGTAAAGAGCATTACAAAATCCAAAGACAAATAAACCGCACCATTTTGCTCGGAAATAATGGTAAGTCCCATATCTTTGGAATCTCTGCCAAAGGAATATACCGACTCACCTTTGTTTACGGAAATCACTTCGGAATCCGTGGTGTAACGCAATATGCCCGCTGAGGCATCATACACATAGCCGTCATCCAAATTGCTCTTTAAAAATGACAATTCCACATAAGGAAGGGAGTTCATAACAATGGCATGTCCATATGCGGCGTCCTCTTCTGTCTCCATACAGGTTCCGTTTAAGAACACTACTGCCTCATCTTCCGTAACTGTGGTATAAAAATCCGTCAATTCCATATGTTCCTTTGTAGGAGCATATTTGTAAATATATAAGGATACACCCGCAATTATAAATATCAGCAACGCTGCCATAAGCAGCCAGCCCTTTGCATTGAGGTTCAAAAGCTTATTTAGTTTTTTTACAGGGGATTTTCTTCTCTTTCTGTCCATATTGTCCTCCGAATTCATACTTAAGGTGTATTATACCATTTTTGTTTTTATTACACAAAAAGAGGAGACCCTTTTCCAATCTCCTCTTCGTACATTTCTCAATTTCATCTGAATTCCCATATTTGCTAGATTAATATGTGAACAATCGGACATCCTTTTTGTCCTTATACTATGCAACAGGAATTACAAATACAACACCATAATCTCTAAAACCCCCTTTCTCAGCTTGTATTCCAACAGAACATCGGTTCCCGCCGGATATGTCAGCCTATTTGCTTTGTTTTCTGTTTTCGCTCTTCTTCTTTCCAAAGGAAGCAATCCGTGGTATAAATACTTGTCCTTTTGAGAATAGGTGTCGAATGACACAAAGAAGAACAGAGTGGAATACAACTTAACTGTTGACCCCTTTATACCATCGCTTTTTTACCGGCACAATAGGTTTTGGAAAGGTTTAATAAACACTTAAGATAGTTCAAACTTTTTTTAGATTTTGTTAATAAATATTTAATATTTTACTTTCTTTACATAGACTTTGGCTTTCTTTATAATATAAGTAAGAAGATGTCCATAGTTTTTTATGGAAAGGTGTGGTGAATTATGAAGATAGAAAAGATTAATGAAAATCAAATTCGTTGCACCCTTACGAAAGAAGATTTAGAACAACGTCAGATTAAACTTTCCGAATTGGCCTATGGTACTCCCAAAGCGAAGTCCCTGTTTAAAGAAATGATGCACTGGGCTTCTTACAAATTCGGATTTGAAGCAGAAGATATTCCTTTGATGATAGAGGCGATTCCGGTTTCATCGGAATCCATCGTTTTAATCGTTACCAAAGTTCCCTATCCGGAAGAATTGGATCCCAGGTTTTCCCGTTTTTCAGAGGGAGATACCCTTACCGATCCGGATGATGACTACTATAGTGATGACAGTGACTACGAGGACGATGAATACGACTATACCCCTCCGTCAAAGACATCCATTCCAAAAATTAATTACGAAAACAGTGCCAATGACATTGTAAAAATCTGTGACAGTAAGGACAGCGAAAGCTCAAAGAATCGCATTTCCAAAATATATCGCTTCCAGTCTTTGGAAGATATTATTCGAGTTGCCCATATTGCAGGGGACGGATTTGAGGGATTGAGTACCCTTATGAAAGCTCCGGACGGCTCTTATGATTTGATTGTGGAAAACGGAAAGTCATCCTTAAAGGACTTCAACCGTTTCTCCAATATTTTAAGTGAGTACGGTTCCGCTTTAAAAGACATTCGTGGCATGGAATCCCATATTCGCGAACAATATACCATTATTCTAAAAGAAGATGCGTTGGCATCTCTTTCAAAGCTTTAAACAAAAAAGCCGAGGATTTCTTTTTTGAAACCCTCGGCATTCTTTTTATTTATTTACTTTCCAAGAAATTATTGATCTCGTCCACTAAGTCATCGGGGTTAATTCCGTGAACCATAGCTGCTTCTTCCAATGATTCCATCTGAGAAGCAGGACATCCGAGACAATGCATTCCGATTCCAAAAAGAATAGGTGCGATATCCTGGTCAATCTGTAATAATTCTCCGATTAAAGTTTCTTTTGAAACCCTAGCTGTTGCTTCTGCCATAATTTCTCCTTTCTTTCTTTAAATTCGATTGTGTACTATGGATTATAACAACACTTATAAAGAAATACAATGGACGAATCCATAAAGTTGTCTAAAACCTTTGTATTAATTTTAGTACTTTTTTCCTGTCTTTGTACGGATTTTAATACTTGTTTTCTGAAAATTTATAGCATAAAATCAATTTATACCTTGTAAAGGTTGTATGTATGAAAAGTATATTTGAAAAAGGAGGATTTGAACTATGGCATATGTTATCAGTGATTCATGCGTAAGTTGTGGAACTTGCGAACCCGAATGTCCTGTTGGAGCTATTTCTCAGGGAGACAGCCAGTACGAAATCGACGCTACTGCATGTGTAGAATGCGGAACTTGCGCTGGTGTTTGCCCTACAGGAGCTATTTCTCAGGGTTAATAAAAAGCAAAAGACGTTCGGTTTTTTCCGAACGTCTTTTTTTATTGCCTTAATTCTCTTTAAATTCTTTTTTGTCCTTAATCTTATTGGCAAATTTCGTGTATTCCGGTAACCATACCAATTCTACAGTTCCTACCGGGCCATTTCTTTGCTTTGCAATAATAATTTCTGAAATTCCCTTTTTCTCGGATTCGTGATTGTAGTAATCGTCACGATAAATAAACATAACCACATCCGCATCCTGCTCGATGGCTCCCGAATCACGAAGGTCGGAAAGCATGGGACGCTTGTCGTCTCGCTGCTCCACACCTCGGTTCAACTGGGAAAGGGCAATCACCGGCACCTTTAACTCTCTTGCCAATCCTTTTAGGGCACGGGAAATATCGGAAATTTCCTGCTGACGAGAAACATCTTTTCCTGTACCATTCATTAACTGAAGGTAATCGATGATAACCATATCCAAACCGGTGCTGCTTTGCTGATATTTTCTGCATTTCGCACGCATCTCGGTAATATTCATTGGCTGGGTATCGTCAATAATCAATTTGGATTGAGCAATTACAGAAGCACCTTCCACCAACTGTTCCCATTCGTTGTCCTGTAAATTTCCTGTACGGAGCTTCTGGGCGTCTACCTTTGATTCCAAGGAAAACATACGGTTTACCAGCTGCTCCGAAGACATTTCCAAAGAAAAGATAGCTACAGCTTTGTTTTCATGAAATGCCGCATACTGCGCAATGTTCAAAACAAAGGCGGTCTTTCCCATGGAAGGACGGGCTGCCAACAAAATCAAATCCGAAGGCTGCATTCCCGCTGTCTTATAATCCAAATCAATGAAACCGGTGGGAATTCCCGTAATGGCTCCGGTTTGTCTGGATGCACTTTCAATATTACTTAAAGCGGACTGAACAATGTCACTGATAGATCTCGTTGTAGAACCGTCCTGCATTTCTGCCAGTTCTTTAAAGCTTTGCTGAGAACTGTCGATAATAACCGCTGCATCCTGATCCTGGGAAAAGCATTCTGTCTCAATTTGCTGACTGGCACGAATAATCTGTCGTAGCTGAGATTTTTCCCGAACAATTTTTGCATGGGTTCGAATGTTGACGGACACTGCGGTGGAATCCAAAAGTGCCGCTATAAAACCTGCCTCCACAAACTGAGGCGGTGTATTTTTTTGTTTTAATTTATCCTGTAAAATAACGATATCTATGCCGGAGCCTTCTTCATTCAGCTCAATTAAAGCATCAAAGTACAATCCGTAAGGAGCATTAAAAAAGTCATCGGATGTCAGCATGTTTTGTGCGATATCAATGGCTTCCTTATCCATAATCATTGCACCAATTACGGATTTTTCTGCTTCGATACTATTCGGCATAATTCGTGTAACCTGTTCTTCGGCCATGAATTTTCCCCTTCTGGTTTATTTTTCGCTAACGTGTACGCGAAGGGTCGCTGTAACCTTTTGGTGAAGCTTCACCTTAACTTCATGTACACCAAGGCTGTTAATGGCCCCGTCAATTTGAATCTTTTTCTTGTCGATATCTTTTCCGTACTGAGCTTTAACCGCTGTTGCAATTTCTTTGGAAGAAACAGAACCAAATGTTCTTCCGCCCTCACCGGACTTAATGGCAGTTTCCACCAACCACTCTTTCATCTCTTCGGCCAACGCCTCGGCTGCTGCCAAATTCTCTGCAGCCACCTTGTTGGCATGTTGATTTTGCAACTTCAAATTATTGATATTGGCAGGAGTAGCCTCTACTCCCTGCTTCTTTTTAAATAACACATTTCTGGCGTATCCGTCGGACACATCCACAATGTCTCCCTTTTTTCCGTGGGGCTTCACATCTTCAAGTAAAATTACTTTCATAGTTTAATATCTCCTTCATCGATTAAAATATCGATAATGTCTTCGATTCTTCGTTTTACCTCATTTACGCTGCTGTTTTCAATCTGAGCTCCGGCCACATTCAAATGGCCGCCGCCACCCAATCGTTCCATAATCAACTGAACATCGATTTCATCAATGGAGCGGGAAGAAACGTATATTTTCTTTTTATACTCGGTTACAACAAAGGATGCTTTGATTCCTACAATATTCAACAGTTCGTTTGCCGCCTGCGCACCAACAATGGTGGGGCTTTCCGTATCTCTCGCGTTACATACGGAAATAGCAAAGGAACCATGATAAACTTCTGCATGTCGTACCACTTCCGCTCTTGCTTTATATGCAGACATATCTTCTCGCAACAACTTACGAACACGGGTAACTTCTGCACCGTTTCTTCGAAGATAAGCGGCTGCCTCAAAGGTACGCACACCGGTTTTTGTCATAAAGTTGTTGGTATCAATCAAGATACCGGCATAAATACAGTCTGCTTCCGTCGGATTGATTACAATCTTATCGGAGAAGTACTGCAACACCTCTGTAATCATTTCACAGGCAGAGGATGCATAAGGCTCAATATAGGAAAGTAACGGATTTGTAATCTGCTCACTTCCCTGTCTGTGATGATCGAAGACCACCACACCGTTTCCTCGATTTAAAAGCTGGGGACACTCTGTGTAATTGGGACGATTGGTATCCACTACAACAATCAAAGTATAGGGATCCGCAATCAATAGTGCCTCTTCTGAGGAAACAAACATATCTCTTGGATAACCTGCTTCTTCTTTAAAGGTCTCCACTAAGGGGCGCAAAGAAGAAGTAATGGTATTTAATACGATCTGGCAAGGTTTGCCAAGTTCACGGGCACAGCAGAAAACACCAATGGCAGCACCCAAGGCATCCGCATCGGAAATACTATGGCCCATAACCAAAACCCGGTCTCTTCCTTCCATCATTTCACGAAGGGCCTGAGCCTTGACTCTTGCCTTTACTCGGGTATTCTTTTCCACTTCACGGCCACGAACTCCATAATAGGAAACGTTTTTGCCGTCTTTAATTACAACCTGAGATCCACCACGACCCAGTGCCATATCTATGGCAGCTCTGGCATATTCGGAACGCTGATTGTAGGAAGAACCGTTTATACCGATACCAATACTTAATGTAAACGCATTCTCTGTACCGATTTTCACGTTCTTAATATCTTCCAATACAGAAAACTTATTGTCTTTCAGCTCTTGCAAGCCCTTTTTCTTTAAGACAATAAAGTATTTATCCTTATCTGTCTTTCGAACAATTCCATCTACTTCGCGGAAATACCGACTGATGTTTCGATCCAACACAGCGGTAAGCATGGCTCTTTTTACTTCGTCCACAGACTCCATGATTTCTTCGAAGTTATCCACATAACACAAAACCGGAACCATCTGTTCATCTTCACTGGTTCGTTTTAAAGATTCAAACTCCGTAACATCCTGAAGCAATACCGCAATCAAAGAACCTGTACTTTCTACAAGCAAAGGATCTACCGGCTTTTTCACATCTTCGGTCTGAACTTCAAAATCCATCTTTTCCAAAATGGCATCATAGATACGCCCTTCGTACTCCACCTGGATGACAAACTGATCTGTCTCAGCCCTCTCAATATTTTCCCTAGTAATCTCCTTAAAAATCGAAGTAACAGATTTTTGATAGCCCTGTTCTTTTCCGGTCAACTCTTTGAATTTCATATTCATCCAAAGAATCTTTCCCTCTCCATCCAAGATGACATAGGGCACTTGAAAATTTCGAAGCAAACGGCTCTGAACAGTTCCGTACTGTACCGCAAATCCTATGATTTCATCGGAGAGTCGCTTTTTGTTTCCTTCATAAATGGCAACGGTTATTATGAAATAACCAAGTGTAACCAGAAGCGATGCAATACCAAGACTTCGATGCTCCCACAAAAGGAACAAGCTTCCTCCCAAAAAGATCCACACCATGTAAATGGGTGCTCTCATGTAGCGCAATAATCTACCCTTAGGTGTAATTGTTTCCATTTCTACTCCATATAATTAGGGGCACTTCCCCATCTTTTAACATTTTCACCTATTATATCACTAGTGATATTCTCCACGCAAATCAACGCTGTCGGTATTTCGCACAAACAAATTTGTACGTTTTTACATTGTGGCGATACATCCCGTTTTTTATAATGTAATCAGTTTTGGGAAAGGAGTTTTTAACTATGAAATCAGTAAAAATCAACATCAACTCCATTGATAAGGTAAAAGCCTTTGTTAATGTAGTTACAAGATTCGACAATGACTTTGACTTAATTGCAGGACGTTATGTTATCGATGCAAAATCCATCATGGGAATCTTTTCCCTTGATTTATCTCAGGATCTGGAGCTTGTAATCCAGAAAGACACTGACATCGATGCTATAATGGACGCATTAAAGGATTTTATCGTTGGTTAATCCAACAAATGAAAGGTAGGGTAAATATAAAATGGCAAGTATTTCATTAAAAAACATTTGCAAGGTTTATCCCAACGGCTTTGAAGCAGTTAAGGATTTCAACCTTGAAGTAGAAGACAAAGAATTCATCATCTTCGTAGGACCTTCAGGATGTGGTAAATCTACCACTCTTCGTATGATTGCAGGTTTGGAAGATATTTCCAGCGGTGAACTTACCATCGACGGAAAGGTTATGAACAACATCGAACCCAAGGATAGAGATATCGCAATGGTTTTCCAGAACTATGCTTTGTATCCTCATATGACAGTTTACGATAACATGGCTTTTGGTCTTAAGATTCGTAAAATGCCCAAGGATGAAATTGACAAACGTGTTCAGGAAGCTGCAAAGATCCTTGATTTGGACAAATTATTAGACCGTAAGCCCAAGGCTTTATCTGGTGGACAGAGACAGCGTGTTGCTATGGGACGTGCTATCGTTCGTAATCCTAAGGTATTCCTTATGGATGAGCCTCTTTCCAACTTGGATGCAAAGCTTCGTGTTCAGATGCGTATTGAGATTTCAAAGCTTCATGACAGATTGGGCGCAACCATCATCTACGTAACACACGATCAGACAGAGGCTATGACCCTTGGTACCAGAATCGTAGTTATGAAAGACGGTGTAGTTCAGCAGATTGATTCTCCTCAGAATCTCTACAACAAGCCCGGAAACTTATTCGTAGCAGGATTTATCGGTTCTCCTCAGATGAACTTCTTCCCTGCTAAGATTGAAAAAGAAGGCGACAGCGTTGTTGCTGTTGTTGGACCTAGCAGATTAAATGTACCTGTTGCTAAGGCTAAGGCTTTAACAGATGCAGGATATGTTGGAAAAGAAGTTACACTTGGTATTCGTCCTGAAGATATCCATGATTCTCAGATGTTTATCGATGCTTCTCCTAACTCTGTTATTGAATCAACCATCAAGGTTTATGAATTACTTGGTGCTGAAGTATTCTTATACTTCGATTATGCTGATACTCAGGTTACAGCTCGAGTTGATCCTCGTACTACAGCAAAGATGGGCGATACCGTTAAGTTCGCACTTGATATGGAAAAAGCTCACTTCTTTGACAAAGATACAGAAGTTACTATCACAAACTAGGATCTTACGTTATGTGATTTCTTCTTTCAAAGATTGCCCTCGAAGCAGGTTTGCTTCGGGGGTGATTTTTCTTTGCCTTAATCCTTTGAATGGATTAAGATGAATATATGAAACGAAAGGGAGAATCCTTATGAATACAAATGAACTTCTTCAAAAACTCAACGCCACTACAGGCATTTCCTTTTCCATTCCAAAAGAAGACATGGAAAACCCGGAAGTACATGCCAAGCTGGAAGAACTGTTATCTTCCGCAAACAACGGAACCGACCGGGATTTCTATTTCCAACAGTTTCTTTTGGGACAGTTAACGGATGAGGAAGTAGAAGGCGGTAGACTTCGCTTCCATTTGGAAAAGAATGCCAACCGGGTACTGTTTTTGATTGCGTTTAAATCCCCCTTTGACGAGATGTCTCTTTCCGTCTTATCATCATTGGAGACAGGAAACGATATCATTGTGGAGATGGACAAGCATCACATTGTAGTTATTCGTCAGTACCGAAGCCACCAGTCAGAAGAAGATATTTATAACGCTGCTGCGTCTATTGTAGATGCTTTAGGAACCGAAGCCATGCAGGCAGTCCGGGTTTCCTACGACAAGATGAGCAGTGAATTTCGGGAGTTAAGCCTTTCCTATAAGCACGCAGAAGTTGCCCTCCACCTTGGAGTTACCTTTAAAAATGGAAAGCGTATCCATTCCTATCATGATTTGGGCCTAGAGAAGCTTTTGTACCGAATTTCCTTAGATGATGCAAAGGAATACTTAGATGAAAACCTTCCTTCCTTTGATTTTTCCTCTTTGGACAATGAAATGCGCAGCACCATAAAGATTTTATTTAACAACCAGTTAAACATTGCCGACACTGCAAAAGAATTATACATTCACAGAAACACTTTGATTTACCGCTTGGATAAGTTTCAAAAGCTTACAGGATTGGATCTTCGAAACTTTGACGATGCCATTATCTGTAAAGTGGCTATGATTCTTGCGGAATATACCAAATAAGAATACTTGGATCTCAACAGATTACAAATCCATACAGATACAATAAAAGCCCCTGTCCGATACAGACAGAGGCTTTCTCTTTGGAAAGATTTTTATTATTTTGAAAGGACACGCGCTCCATCACCGATTTCCACAACGTAGAATTCAGCTTCAATGTCGCATTTTTCTTTGTAACCCTTTCCTACATTTTCAATAAAGCTATCTACAGCATCATTTTTCACGATAGAAACGGTACAGCCACCAAATCCGCCACCGGTAATACGGCTTCCGATAACACCTGGCTGAGCCCAAGCAAGATCAACCAAGGTATCAACCTCAGGGCAGGATACTTCATAATCATCACGAAGTGATACGTGAGAAGCATTCATAAGCTTACCGAAGGTTTCTATATCGTTGTTCTTTAAAGCTTCAACCGCCTTAATGGTACGCTGATTTTCATAAACAGCATGTTTTGCACGCTTTCTGCAAACTTCAGAGGAAATAGCATCTTTGTTTGCTTCAAATGTCTCCTCATCCAAATCGCCAAGTTCGTTAATCTTAACCACTTTTTGAAGTTCTTCCAAAGCTGTGGAGCACTCTCTTCTTCTGTCGTTGTATGCAGAATCTACCAAGGAATGCTTTACCTTTGAATTGGTAATTACAATTTTTGCATCCGCCAACTTAACAGATGCATATTCCATGGATAAATCAGATGTATCCAAGAACATTGCCATATCTTTCTTTCCGTTTGCAACGGCATACTGGTCCATAATACCACAGTTGCAGCCGTTGAAGTTATTCTCAGAATACTGCCCAATCAAAGCCAAGTCCGTCATGGAAAGATCGTCATATCCAAATAAATCGCAAAGAACCACACCGGTTAAAACTTCCAATGATGCAGATGATGAAAGGCCGGAACCATTGGGAATATTTCCCCAAATTGCCATTTCAAATCCGGAATCAATGAGTTTACCTCTTTCAGCAAAAGCCCATACGATTCCTAAAGGATAGTTTGCCCATCCGTACTTCTTCTGATTTTCCAACTCTTTTCTGCTCACTTCTACAACACCTGCATTTTTGATGTTTGCAGAATAAAAGCAAATCATATCGTCAGTACGTTTTCTGGCAACCGCATAAGTTCCCAAAGTCAAAGCACAGGGGAATACATGTCCTCCGTTATAATCTGTATGCTCACCAATCAAGTTTACACGACCGGGCGAAAAATACTCTCTAGCTCCTTCATTATCTCCAAATACCTCTGCAAAGGTCTCAAGAAGATTAACCTTCATTATAGAATCCTCCTACTGTTTATTAATAAATACTTTTGTGTTTTGTTTTCTTTTGAACTCTTCAAGGAATTCTTCCTTTGGCTCCCAAAGAATCTTCCAATCCTCATCCTTAGCGGGATTATGAAGAATCATTGTGTAATAGGGAACCTCCTCATGGGATGTACAATCCAATGTCTTCATACGCTTTCCAACGTAAGGCATCACCGGTTCCGTCTTTGAGGGGGCAATTACCACCAAATGTTCAATATCAATGGTAAACAGATTCTTTCTTTTAGTTCCTCCGGAAATCCGATCGATTTCAAGGACTCCGTTGGTATAGATATAATCAAAATCCGTTTGTTTATTGTGTTGAAGATACACAATCAATGCAATGAAAATAACAATGAGAATGGTAAAGGCCAAATTCAGCGTCGCAACTTCCAAAAACAGTGTCCAAAGAATAAATACAACACACAGTATGGACAATCCATCATTGATTCTTCGCTTCTTTTGACTTACGGCTTGCTCAATATATACGTCATGATAAATCATAATATGTCTCCTTTTCTCGCACTGTATTCCCTATATTATCACAAGCCCCTTTAATTTTCCATTAAATTCCTTTAAAGCTAAAGTGAAGATGTAGCGCTTTGCTGTTATCCAACAAGTACTCAGGATGAGTCAGCGCTCCCCAGGTATCATCTCCACCTACACCCATCTGCTCTAAACCAACCCGTACAAAGGTGTGATGGGTGGCAGGAAGTTCTGTGGGATGTTGTGCACAATCAATCTCGTGAGGAGAATAAGGCAATGCGGAGAAGGACAAATCCTCACCTTCAAAACGGATGCCTCGACCTCTGTGATTGGTAAGCTCAGCATAGCGAACCCCGATTTTGTTTCCACATTCCTGTGGTCGCAAATACTTCGCCATATTCTCACTTACTTTATTTTCATATAGTCCCAGTTTTGCATGATATTTATCCACATAGGTTTCTTCCGGTCCCAAACCATACCATTTCAGACAATCATAATCTGCATCAAAGCCAAACAATACAGAGAATTCCGGAAGTTCACCAACTTCGCTGGAGGCTTCCAACGACAAATCCACACCAACGGTTCCGTCAACATAAACTGTATATGCCAAATTACTATCCATCGCAGGTTTGGTGGGAAGGTGGTAGGTATAGGAAACCTTTACCCAATCCTTGTCTTTTTCCACTTCATAGTCGGTAGCTTTTCTGCCGTGTTCATACTTATAAGAAGAAAACTGGCTGGCAAGCTTCCACTGTCCTGCACGGAAAGGCAACAGATTAGCAATATCGTTTTCCGTAAGAGGACGCCAGAAATTTGGTTTGGGAATATCTTTGATCATCTCGGTTCCACCATAGATATAGGAAACCAATCCTCCATGAATCTTGGAGAAAAGAATTTCAAAGTCATCTCCTCGAACACCAATATTGTTCCAACCTTCGGATACTTCCATCCAACCCTTTTTGGGTGCTTTTATTTCTCGCTTTCCAAAAACAGCCTGACCAAAGGCCACTTCATGACCTGCGTCTCCCCAAAGGGTATCTTCCTTCAGGCAGAATGAAACGGTAAGTACCAATTCTCCTTCATCTTCCGGAATTTCCATGGGAATGGGAACGCGTCGCTCTGACAAAGGCGCAATATCGCAACTTCCGCTCTGGTAAGCAAGGAGTTCCCCTTCTTTTTCAAGGGTAAGCTCACACTTGTATTCATTTAAATCAGTGAAAAGATTCATGTTCTTAATGATCATGTCTTTTCCTTCAAAGGTAATCTTTATGTTTTGATAGCAAGCCTTTACTTCCTGCATCTTAGGTGAAGGCTCACGATCCTTACCATAGCAGATACCGTCACCACTGAAGCTGTAGTCGCAGGGACGATCGTTAAAGTCACCACCATATCCCTGGAATTCTACGCCATAACGGTCCTTTGTGGTCAAAGACTGATCAATATAATCCCAGATAAATCCACCCTGGAACAAAGGATCTTCTTCTGTGAGTTCCGTGTATTTGTGCAATGCTCCACAGGAATTTCCCATAGCGTGAGCATATTCACAATTGATATAAGGCTTATCGGGATGTTCCTTCAGCCATTTTTTAATATCTTCCACCGGAACGTACATAGAACTTTCAATGTCAGAGGAGTCAGGATAACGTCTGTCATTGTAAATTCCTTCGTAGTGAACCAAACGGGTATTGTCCCACTCTTTGAACTTATCGTGCATGGCCAAAATATCTTTGCCACCATAGGATTCATTTCCGCAAGACCAAATCAAAATGGAAGGATGGTTTTTATCCCTCTCAAACATATTTCTTGCGCGGTCCAATACTAATTCCAAAAACTCCGGTCGATCTCCCGGGACAGAGAAGGAAATATCTTCCAACCCACGAATAATTGCATCCCAGCAACCATGGGTTTCCAAGTTTGTTTCATCAATCAAGTAGATTCCGTACAAATCACAAAGACGGTACAACAATGTACGGTTTGGATAGTGACTGGTACGAATCGCGTTGATATTATTCTGTTTCATGGTAATGATATCCGTATAGATTTCATCATCGGTTACACAACGTCCATTTTCCACAGAAAACTCATGACGATTTACACCTCTGAAGACAATTCGTTTTCCGTTGATACACATTATGTTGTCAATCAACTCGAAACGACGGAAACCAACCTGCTCCACGATTACTTCCTGTAAAAATCCCGCTACATCGGTGATTTCCAAACGAAGTTCATACAAATTGGGATGTTCCGCAGACCACTTTTTCGGATCTGCTACCGCAAAGGAAAGATGAGCATCTTTTGACACCTTTTCTTCTCCTGCTAACACATCTTTTTCCTCATCGGAAAGATAGTATCGAACCTTTCCTTCGGAGGTAAGTTTTAAATCCAACTCTAATGTTGCGTCCTTATATTCATTATCCAATAAGGTTTTAATCCTTAAATCCTTTACGTGAACCTTGGGTGTGGTATAAAGATATACGTCACGATAGATTCCGCTGAAACGGAAAAAGTCCTGATCTTCACACCAGCTTCCTGCTGTAAAACGAAAGACCATAGCAGCGATTTTGTTCTCGCCATCACGATTGATATAATCTGTTAAATCAAATTCAGATGGAGTAAAGGAATCTTCGCTGTATCCAACGTATTTTCCGTTGCACCACAGCGCCAATCCGCTTTCCACACCTTCAAAGCAGATATAAACCGGACCGGTTTTCATCTCTTCCGGTAAGGTTACATATTTTACGTAACTTCCCACCGGATTAAAAACGGTAGGAATTTCTCCGGGGCGTACCTCTTCCTTTCCATCCCAAGGATACTGGGTATTTACATAGGCAGGATTACCGTAGCCCTCCATATTTATATGAGCAGGAACCCGAATGGTATCCCAGGTTCTTGCGTTATAGTCCATTTCATAAAAGTCCTTCACTGTGGACTCGTAGTTTTTAGCGTAGGAAAACTTCCATACACCATTTAAAGAATATTTAAAATCCGATACTCCAGATTCTGTTTCCTCAAATCGGTAGAATTCATGATCGGAATGTGCCGGAAGACGATTCTCCTGAAATATCTCCGGGTTTTTCACAATGCTGAAGTTAAATTCTGACACTTCTTATCCCTCCTCTTTCTTCATTCTTTCCCCATATACATAAAATGAGGGCAGAATTACCATCTGCCCTCAAATAAAAACTTATTATTTAACAGATCCCGTAATTCCTTCTGCGAACTGCTTCTGCAATACGAAGAAGATAATCATTGTAGGAATTGAGCAGAACAATACACCCATCATGAGGACACCGTAGTCTACGCTATATCCTGCTGCCAAGTTGGCAATTAACATCGGCATGGTCTGTGCTCTATTGTCTGTCATAACAGCTTTCGGCCACATGTATGCGTTCCATGCATTCATAAAGGTAATAACCGCTGCTGCTGCATAGGTGGATTTCATTACCGGCATGTACATACGGAAGAAGATTCCAAATTCCGATACCCCATCAATTCGAGCTGCTTCCAAAATATCCACCGGGAAGTTTCTGGAATTCTGACGGAACATCATAATCAAAAATGGAGTGGAAATGGTAGGTAAAATAAATGCCCATACCGTATTCAACAATCCCATTTTTGACATCATACGAAACAGCGGTATCATGGTGGCTACACCGGGAACCATCATTGCCAAAAGAAGTACTCTGAAAAGTACATCTTTTCCCTTGTCATGGTAAAGTTCAAAACCAAAACCTGCCAAAGAACAAACGAATAATGCAATAATGGTTTGCACGCCTGCA
>JAILJP010000065.1 GCA_024694625.1 Lachnospiraceae bacterium
TACACCGAGTTTCGTCAAAGGGTAACAGATGTATCGGTAAAAGGAAAGAATGTTTACGTAAAAGCGGAAGTAGAAAACGTAGGCGATTTTCCCGGAAAGGAAGTGCTCTTTTCATACATTTCGCTTCCAGAGGGAAAACTGGATAAGGCCCTTCGGGATCTTTGCGGATATGCAAAAACCCCTTTGTTAAATCCCGGAGAGAAGTGTGAGCTTTCCATTTCATTTTGTATTTCTGATTTTGCATCCTATGACGAAGAAACGGCATGCTTTCTGTTAGAAAAGGGAGATATGATCCTTAGTGTTGGAAACGGAACCGAGGATGCAAAGGTTGTGGCTGTATTGTTTTTGGACGAAACCGTTGTGACAAGAAAAACGAAAAACACCTTGGGAATACCTTCTTTTACAGATATAAAGGCTCCGAAAAAACAGGAAATTATGATTCCCGATACGGCAGTGAGACTTTTGGTAAATCCTTCGGATTTTTCTTGCGAGAATGTAAAATATGATCCCTATTATGAGATTGATTCAAGAGTGAAGGCGCTTTCCGATGAAGAATTATGTTTTTTGGAAATCGGAAGCTTTGATCCAAATGCAAAGGGACTTAGTATTATCGGAAATGCGGCTACCCATGTGGCAGGTGCTGCCGGGGAAACTACATCCCAGTTGGAAAACAAGGGAATTCCACCTTTGATTATGGCAGATGGCCCAGCAGGAATTCGAGTGGCAAAGCAGTACTACGAAGAGGATGGAAAAGCTTACGATGCGGACAATAATGGTATGATTCCTCAGAGTATGCTGGAAATGATGAATCCCGTAGCCAAGTTTATTGCGAAAAAACTTGTGGGTGGACATAAGATGCCAAAAGATGCTGTGGTAAAAGAACATGCTGCAACCATGATTCCTATTGGAACTGCTATTGCGCAAAGTTTTAATATGGATTTGGCGGAGAAGTTTGGAGACATTGTTGGATCTGAAATGGAAATGATGGGAATTCATTTATGGCTGGCTCCGGCCTTAAATATCCACAGAAGTATTCTATGCGGAAGAAACTTTGAATATTATTCAGAAGATCCTCTGATTTCCGGGAAAGTGGCAGCAGCTATTACAAAAGGTGTACAAAAGCACAAAGGCTGTGGAACTACCATAAAGCATTACGCTGCCAATAATGCGGAAACCAATCGTTACTGTAACAATAGTCAGGTTAGCGAGCGTGCCATGCGTGAAATCTACCTTAGAGGATTTGAAATTGCGGTGAAAGAATCACAACCAAAGGCTGTTATGACCAGTTACAATCTTCTAAACGGAACCCATACTTCAGAGCATCGTGGTCTCATCGAAGATATTTTACGCTGCGAATTTGGGTTTAAGGGAATTGTTATGACAGACTGGGTAATCGGTGCAGTGGAAAATGCAAAATCCACCTATCGAAATGCCCTTTCCGATGAAGTGGCAAAAGCCGGCGGAGACTTGTTTATGCCCGGTGGAAAAAAGGAGTACGAACGGATGCTTCAAGCCCTGAAAAATGGCACTGTGTCTAGAAAACAGTTGGAGATTAACGGCACCAGAGTGGTGAAAATGGCGGAAGAGCTAAACGCATAATCTTGTATGAAAAAAGTTTTCTCTACTTAGAAAGTATGTTAAGATGTTACAAATTTTGACAAATACTTTCTAATGTAGAGAATTTTTTTATGAGGAAAAATATGGACTGGAAAAAATTACTGTGCCCCAGATGGTATCTGATTGTACTTTTTGTTTTTATATCTGCTGTTGGCCTATGGTTTAGCTTTACCCATGGTATGGAAAATTCCGTTTTGGCATACATATTATATCCATTTTCTTTTTATTCTTTGGTGGTATGTGTCATTGGATTATGGGATTTTTGGAAGAAATATTTTTGGCCTTTTTTGGACAGAATTCCTTTTTTTCATAACATGGTGTATGACGTAAAAATTC
This sequence comes from Lachnospiraceae bacterium, assembly GCA_024694625.1. Classification (GTDB taxonomy): domain Bacteria; phylum Bacillota; class Clostridia; order Lachnospirales; family Lachnospiraceae; genus JAILEN01. The sequence goes on from JAILJP010000065.1 coordinate 1,954, forward strand.
GTACCATGTTTTTTACCAGGTTTTCTGTGGTGTTTAATACTTTGTATGGACTTTTACAGGTCTTTTATGGGCTGTGTTACCATACCTTATGGTTTATCACCTTAGGTGTTTACTATATTTTGCTAATTATGATACGAATGGGATTGCTGCGAAAAGTTCAGACCCATGAAATTGGAAATAACCTAAAATTTGAATATAAAAAGTATTTGCACACCGGAGTAATGCTTTTGTTTATGAATTTGATTGTTACCGGAATTGTGACGTTAATGTTTCAGGAAGGACGGACCTTTGAATATCCCGGAGTTTTGATTTATGCCATTGCAGCCTATGCCTTTTATTCTTTGGGACTGGCAATTTATGGAATGATTTCCTACAAGAAATACAATAGCCCCGTACTATCTGCTACCAGATCAGTGAATTTTGCGGGAGCTATGATTTCGATTTTGTCTTTAGAAATTGCTCTTTTACATCAGTTTGGAACAAATGATCCGGCCTTATTTGCGGATCATATGGTTGGAATTACAGGTTTTTGTATGGCAATTATTCTAACCGTAATGGGTGTATATATGATTGCAAAGGGCAAAAAACAACTGGAATTATTAAAGTAGATGGGGAGATTTTCGATAGTCACCGGGGGTTTGTCCTTCTATTTTTTTAAATATGCGATTGAAATGAGGAGCACTTGAAAAACCAAGGGCTTCTGCTATATTCTGAATGCTTTTGTTTGTATTTCTCAATATGAGTTTTGCTTCTTTTACTTTCTCATGAAGGATAAATTGATGAAGACTGAATCTTGTCTCACATAGAAATATTTGGCTTAAGTAGGATGGATTTTTTTCTATAAAGGCGGCAACGTCCTTGGCTGAAATAGGAGAGTATAGGTTTTGGTGAATAAAATGAATGGCTTTTTTTACATCCCGATTGGAAGTGGAACATTCATCTTCCTGTAAAGTCTGGGATAGCTCGGAAAAGGCTGTAATCATTTGGGCAAAGATTTTCTGATAGTCCAAAAGGTTGTGGGCATCGTCTAGTTTATTCATGTAGTAGTCCGATAATCCATAGGCGTGTTCGGCATTTCCTCCTTCTTCTACAATGGTATTTGATGCAAAAAAACAACATCCGATAATGAAATTTCGAATATCATTTAGTTTATAACCGGATAAAAAGCCTCGTTCTCCCATGGATGAAATTTTCGAATCCGTTAAATCAAAGTCTTGGGAAAAGCTTTTTGCACCGGCTTTAAAATCTGAAAAATAACTGAGCAAATCCTCTGCAGTGGTGTGACGAAAACCGCTGGATCTAAGTTCAAATAAAAAATTATAAAAATCTCTTTCCATGTGCAATGGTTCCTTCCAAATTGTTTTTGTTATACAAGATTTTTGAAAATTATAGTTGAGATTACAAAAATCATCTGTAAAATGTATAATAAATATAGAAAATATACAATAAACATATCATAGTTGGCCATATAATTCACTTATAAATTGGGTTATATGGAGGAGGTAAACTATGTTTCATAAGAATTGTGGTTTAACAGATGAGCAGGTGGAAAAACTTGCAAAAGAAAAACTGGAAAAGCTTTCTGTAAAAGA
>JAILJP010000076.1 GCA_024694625.1 Lachnospiraceae bacterium
ATGCAGCCAGAGAAGCCGGATTAGAATTTTAAGGAGGAAGCGATTCATGAAACGAACCATTATTGATGCTAGTCAATTAGAATTAAATGAAAACGTGGTATCAATCAAGCGAGTTGTTAAGGTTGTAAAGGGTGGTCGTAATATGCGTTTTACAGCTTTGGTCGTTGTTGGTGACGGTAACGGACATGTAGGAGCCGGACTTGGAAAGGCTGCTGAAATTCCGGAAGCTATCCGCAAGGGTAAAGAAGACGCTATCAAGAGCATGATCACAGTTGAGCTTGATGAAAACCACAGTATCCCTCATGACATTACAGGAAAGCATACAGGTGCTTCTGTTCTTTTGAAGAGAGCTCCTGAAGGTACCGGTATTATCGCTGGTGGTCCTGCTCGTTCCGTATGTGAACTTGCCGGAATTCAGAATATCCGTACCAAGTCTTTAGGATCTTCCAATAAGCAGAATGTTGTACTTGCTACAATCGATGCTCTTTCACAGTTGAAGAACCCTGAAGAAGTTGCAAAGCTTCGTGGTAAGTCTGTTGCAGAGATCCTTGGTTAATTCATACGAGGAGGAATTAGAAAATGGCAGATAAAAAGTTAAAAATTACTCTCGTAAAGTCACCCATCGGTGCAGTACCGAAGAACGCTAAGACTGTAGAAGCTCTTGGCTTAAGAAAGATTAATCAGGTAGTTGAAATGCCTGATAACGCTGCAGTTCGCGGTATGATTCAGAGAGTCAGACATTTAGTTAAAGTAGAAGAGATTTAAGGAGGTGCCATAATGGATTTATCCAACTTAAAGCCCGCTGAAGGCTCTAAACATAGTGATAATTTCAGACGCGGTCGTGGACACGGTTCAGGAAATGGCAAGACTGCTGGTAAGGGACATAAGGGACAGAAAGCTCGTTCCGGAGCACCCAGACCGGGATTCGAAGGTGGTCAGATGCCTTTGTACCGTCGTATTCCTAAGCGTGGATTCACAAATAGAAATACTAAGAACATCGTTGCTATCAATGTTTCTGATTTGGAAAGATTTGAAAACGGAACAAACGTTACCGTTGAAGTTCTTCGCGAAAGCGGACTTGTAAAGAACAGCTTCGATGGTGTTAAAATTCTTGGAAATGGTGAGCTTACAAAGAAACTTGATGTACAGGTTAACGCATTTAGCGCTAGTGCAAAAGAGAAGATTGAAGCTCTTGGCGGAAAAGCCGAGGTGATCTAATGTTTAAAACCTTACGCGACGCATTAAAAATTAAAGATATCAGAAAAGGTCTTCTTTTCACATTCTTTATGCTGATCGTTGTAAGATTGGGATCTCAGTTGCCTGTACCTGGCGTGAGTTCAGATGTATTTGAGCAATTGTTCTCCGGAGTAGGTGACGCAATGAACTTTTTCGATGCAGTCACCGGTGGTTCATTTGAGCAAATGTCAGTATTTGCTCTGAACATTACTCCTTACATTACGGCGTCCATTATTATGCAGCTTCTTACCATTGCGATTCCGAAATTGGAAGAGCTGCAGCGTGATGGAGAGGATGGTCGAAAAAAGATCAATAAAATCACCCGTTATGTAACAGTGGGACTTTCACTTTTAGAGTCCGGAGCTATGGCTATCGGATTTAGCCGTGGGGGTTATCTTGAGGATAGTGGAGCATTATCCATTATACTTCTAATTGCTGTTTTAACAGGCGGTTCAGCAGTTTTGATGTGGATTGGTGAACAGATTACAGAACATGGTGTTGGAAATGGTATTTCCATCGTTTTGGTAATCAACATTATTTCACGTATCCCTTCAGATCTTGCAACACTTTATGAACAGTTTATGAGCGGTAAAACAATTCCGAAACAGGTTTTGGCAGGTGCCGTAATTGCAGCGATTATTATTGCTGTAGTAGTACTTGTAGTTGTTTTACAGTGTGCTGAAAGAAAGATTCCTGTTCAGTATTCCCAGAAACTTCAGGGAAGAAGACAGGTTGGAGGAAACAACACCTATATTCCTTTAAAGGTAAATACCGGTGGTGTTATCCCCGTAATCTTCGCTCAGTCAATTATGCAGACACCGGTTATCATTGCTACATTACTTGGTAAGCAAAGCGGAACCGGTATCGGATATGATATTCTTTATAGTTTATCTCAATCCCGTTGGTTTGATCCTGAAAACTGGAAATATAGTGTGGGAGCAGTTGTATATATTCTTTTGATTATTGCATTTGCTTTCTTCTATACAACCATTAGTTTCAATCCTTTAGAGATTGCAGACAACTTAAAGAAGAGAGGCGGATTTGTTCCCGGAATTCGTCCCGGTAAACCGACTTCCGATTATTTAACATCTGTGTTAAATCACATTGTATTAATCGGAGCAATCGGACTTGCATTTGTTTCAATTTTACCTATTGTATTTAACGGTCTTTTCAATGCCGATGTTTCCTTCGGTGGAACATCCATCATCATTATTGTTGGTGTTATTGTAGAAACCTTAAAACAGATTGAATCGCAGATGTTGGTTCGTAATTACAAGGGATTTTTAAGTGAATAAATAACTGCTATGGAGATACGGAAATTCTGTATCTCCATAAGTGGTATTTTAAAGAGAAGAAGACAATTAGGAGGCTTTTATGAAGATTATTATGTTAGGTGCTCCCGGAGCAGGAAAGGGAACTCAGGCAAAACAGATTGCGGCTAAATATGATATTCCCCATATTTCCACAGGAGATATTTTCCGTGCTAACATTAAAAACGGTACTGAACTTGGAAAGAAAGCAAAGGAATATATGGACCAGGGATTACTTGTTCCCGATGAACTGACATGTGATTTAGTTATGGACCGTATTCAGGAAGATGATTGTGCAAAGGGATTCGTACTTGATGGATTCCCCAGAACAATTCCTCAGGCAGAAGCATTAACAGCTGCTCTTGAAAAGATTGGCCAGAAGATGGACTTCGCCATTGATGTGGACGTTCCTGATGAAAACATTGTAAATCGTATGTCCGGAAGACGTGCTTGTTTAGAGTGCGGCGCAACCTATCATATCGTAGCTATTCCTCCGAAACAGGAAGGTGTTTGTGATAACTGTGGAAGCAAGCTTGTTTTAAGAGATGATGACAAGCCTGAAACCGTTCAAAAGAGATTGGATGTTTATCATGAACAGACACAGCCTTTGATTGATTATTATAACAAAGCAGGAATTTTGAAATCCGTTGACGGAACTCAGCCTATGGAAAAGGTTTTTGAGGATATTACAAATATTCTTGCATAAGGTGATCTATGAATTTGAGATTGGCAAAATCCCTTTGCGGACATGATAAAAATGAAATCTATGTTGTGTATAGGGAAGAAAATGATTTTGTTTATCTGATTAACGGAAAAACAAAAACCATAGAAAAACCAAAAAGAAAGAAACAAAGACACATTCAAATTATAAAAAATTTGCCGGAGGAAATAATTGAAATGGTTTCCCAGGAACTCACAAATGAGACGGCAAAGAAAATTATAAAACATTATGTAAGGAGTATACAATGTCAAAAGCAGATGTAATTGAAGTAGAAGGAACCGTGTTGGAAAAGCTTCCCAATGCTATGTTTTCCGTTGAACTTGAAAACGGACATCAAATCTTAGCACACATTAGCGGAAAGCTTCGTATGAATTATATTCGTATCCTTCCCGGAGACAAGGTAACAATCGAGATGTCCCCCTATGATTTGACAAAGGGCAGAATTATTTGGAGAGACAAATAAAAAACAGTTGCATCTTTGCGTATTTGATTGTATAATATCATGCGGACGCTTATCGTAAGGAACGTGTATCAAAAAACGTTCCCCAAACATTTATTAGGGAAAGGAGGACATTATGAAAGTAAGGTCTTCAGTAAAACCTATGTGCGAAAAGTGCAAGGTTATTAAGCGTAAGGGCAGCATCAGAATTATCTGTGAAAACCCTAAACACAAACAGAGACAGGGTTAATCTGTTCTCTTCAGTATTTTATGGCGGCTGCAGAAAAGAGTATCTGGCTTTTCTGTTCATAATATACTTTCGACATTTCTCTTTAACATACCGGAAGGGAAGTGTCATTGTTGCGTTACAGACGCAGTAAGAAATTGGAAGATATACACACATTTCAGGCCGAGGATTCGGAGCTGTATCATTGGAAGATTTCTTTTGTACCTAATTTTTAAAAGTTAACATTATGGAGGTTTGACACACATGGCTCGTATCGCAGGTGTAGATTTACCAAGAGAAAAAAGAATTGAAATTGGTTTAACTTACATTTACGGAATCGGTAGAGTTACTTCTAACAAGTTGTTGGAAGAAGCAGGCGTTAATCCTGACACTCGTGTTAAGGATCTTACCGATGAAGAAGTTAAGAAAATCAGTGAAGCTATCGACAAGGAAGGAATCCTTGTAGAAGGTGATTTAAGAAGAGACGTAGCTCTTAACATCAAGAGATTACAGGAAATCGGATGCTATCGTGGTATCCGTCACAGAAAAGGTCTTCCCGTTCGTGGACAGAAGACAAAGACAAACGCTCGTACCAGAAAAGGTCCCAAGCGTACTGTTGCGAATAAGAAAAAGTAGAGCACTTAACGAAAGCAAGCGCAGCGCCGCTTGAGTTTAGTGCGAACTTTGTTCTTTGAGATTAGCGAGACCAAGACGAAGTCGAAGGTCGAGCTTAACGAAAAGAACTTCCTTATAAAAAATAAGCAACGAAAAGAACTTCCTTATGAAAGACCCAAGGTCAAAAAAGGAAAGAACTTCCTTATGAAAGACCCTAGTACTGGGTTAAAAGGAAAATCGATTGGTAAAATTGTTTTAATATTAAGAAAGTAGGTTAGTTTAGATATGGCTAAAGTTACAAAGAAAGTGACAAAAAAGCGTGTAAAGAAAAACGTTGAACATGGCCAGGCACATATTCAGGCATCTTTCAATAACACTATCGTTACTTTAACAGATGCTCAGGGGAACGCTCTTTCATGGGCAAGTGCCGGTGGTTTAGGATTTAGAGGTTCAAGAAAATCTACTCCGTATGCTGCTCAGATGGCAGCTGAGACTGCAGCAAAGGCTGCACTTCCTCACGGATTAAAGACAGTAGACGTGTTTGTAAAGGGACCCGGATCAGGTAGAGAAGCAGCTATCCGTGCACTCGCTGCATGTGGTATTGATGTATTATCTATCCGTGACGTAACCCCTGTACCACACAATGGTTGTCGTCCACCAAAGCGTAGAAGAGTCTAATAGGAGGGATATTTTAAGATGGCAGTTAATAAAACACCTATCCTTAAAAGA
>JAILJP010000027.1 GCA_024694625.1 Lachnospiraceae bacterium
CTTAGGTATCTCGCTTTTTTTAATAGATTTTATAATAAAGATGTGATGTATTCTGTAAGGAACCGTTCTTTTAATTCATTGGGATGAATCTCCATATAAGTTTCTTTTGCTTTGAAATCCTCTTTAAAGTGTTGTTCGCTGAAGTTTGCATGGTCAATTAAAAATACGGAATCCTTTTCTGCAAAGCATTGTTCCTTTGTGGCTTTTTGAATCCTGGATTTCTCAATGGTGGAAGCAAGAGCTTTGGGGAGGAGCAAATCTTCGTCAGGAATATAGACGTAGTTTTTGTAGTCTTTATAAAAATATTTCAACTTCCCTATATATGGTCGTAGGTTTCCGCTTAAGGTATTTCCTTTCCATTGAAGATAATAGAAGGAACCGATGTATTTTATATTTAAATTGCTGTAGGAAGAAGCTTCCAATTCAAAATAGATTTCTTCTCCGTCAAAGAACTGAGTTTTTACCATGTATTCGTTGTTTTTTAAGAGAGAAAAATCCAAAAGTTGAAGAAGGGTAACCATGCCTTTTACGTCTTCCATATTATGAAGAAATAATAATTCGGTTTCAGAGACATTTGGCTCTATGGCCTGCTTTTTGTATAGATTAATTAGCTCTCCACCGTTGAATTTGTCTTCTCGAAACAAGCCAAAATAATGTTCCAAATCCTTTTGCTTATAGTGTTCCAAATTTAAGTACTTTTTATATTTTTTTGCGATTTTAAATAAATCGGTGGAGACTAAGGTATTCTGGATAGACTCAATTTTGTATTTTTGGCATCTTTTCTCAATAAATGGAAGGTCAAACATGTCACCATTAAAGGTAATGAGTCGTTGAAATTCTTTTAACGTGGATTGGTATTCTTTTAGTATGCTTTCTTCCGCCTCTAAAGTGGGAGCGTATAGAAGGTGAAGGGTGATGGTTTCCCCTTTTCGAAAGCCCAATCCGATTAAATATATATTTTGATACGCTGCTTGAAATCCGGTGGTTTCAATATCCATTAAAAGTGCATCTTCAGGAAGAAGTGCATCCAAATGATGGATGTGAAAGTCGGATAATTTAAAACTATAATCTTTTACTAACATAATCCCATTATAACTGTCTTTTCCTTCACAGTAAATAATGTGTTAGATGTACCTAACATATTGTCGGAATAGTTTGTAAATTTATACAATTTCACTTGAATTTCATGCTTTGAAAATGAGAAGAAGTGTTATAATTTAATAGGTGATGCCACGATTTTGTGGTATTCTTTGTTAAAATTGTATGAATTAACCCCATTGGGGAAGAAAGTGAGGAGTATTAGTTTATGGGCCTTAGGACGTTTAAAGGCGGTGTCCATCCTTATGATGGAAAAGAACTGTCAAAGTCTAAGCCGGTGAAAGAACTGTTGCCTCAGGGAGAGTTAGTATTTCCTTTGTCGCAGCACATCGGCGCGCCTGCAACACCCATCGTGGAAGTTGGTGATGCAGTACTTCGTGGACAAAAGATAGCAGAGGCCGGAGGATTTGTATCTTCGCCTATTTTTTCATCTGTTTCCGGTACTGTAAAAGCAATCGAACCCAGACGTGTTGCAGTAGGTGATATGGTGACATCCATTGTCATTGAAAGTGATGGCAATATGATAGAAACCGGATTTATAGAACACGAGGACATTTCTGCTTTGTCAAATGAAGAAATTATTAATTTGATCAAAGAAGCCGGTGTTGTAGGTATGGGAGGAGCTGGTTTCCCTACCCACGTAAAACTTTCTCCAAAGGAACCGGAGAAAATTGAATACATTATTGCCAACTGTGCAGAGTGTGAGCCTTATCTTACCTCTGATTACAGAAGAATGGTAGAAGAGCCGGAAAAACTCGTTGAGGGTATGCGAATTGTATTACAGTTGTTCCCTTCAGCAAAGGGTGTTTTTGGTATCGAGGACAACAAACAGGATTGTATCGACCGTTTAACAGAACTTACCAAAAATGAGTCACGTATGTCCGTTCAGCCTCTTATGACCAAATATCCCCAGGGCGGTGAACGTCAGTTAATCCACGCTGTTACCGGTCGTGATATTAATGCAAAGATGCTTCCTGCAGATGCTGGATGTATTGTAGATAATGTAGAAACACTTGTTGCAATTTACAACGGTGTACGTTTTGGTAGACCTCTGATGAACCGTACTTTTACAGTAACCGGTGATGCAGTCAGTGATCCCAGAAACTTTTCTATTTGTATTGGTACCAATTACAGTGAGTTGTTAGAAGCTGCCAGTGGTTTGGCACATCCTGCCAAGAAATTAATATCCGGTGGTCCTATGATGGGATTTGCGTTATTTGACACAAATATTCCTACAACAAAGACAACTTCAGCGCTTTTGTGTTTGACAGAAGACGAAGCATCTAAGTATGAGACGACAGCTTGTATTAACTGCGGTCGTTGTGTAGAAGCTTGTCCGGAACAATTGGTTCCTTCCAAATTAGCAGACTTTGCTGAAAGAGGATTGAAGGGTGACTTTGAAAAATGGTACGGATTAGAATGTGTAGAATGCGGAAGCTGTAGCTTCGGTTGTCCTGCCCGTCGCCATTTGGCTCAGTCTATTAAAACTATGAAAAAACAAATTTTAGCAGATAAGAGAAAAAAGTAGAAAGAGGTAGATTAGATGAGTAATTTATTAAATGTAACATCTTCGCCTCATGTTCGTGCGAAAGATGATACCCAACGTATTATGCTTTACGTAGTCATTTCACTTTTACCGGCTACTTTTTTCGGTATATTTAATTTTGGCTACAAAGCTTTGATTTTGGTTTTGGTCAGCGTTTTATCCTGCGTTGCCTCCGAATATGTATTTGACAGAGTGGTAAACAAAAAATCTACCATCGGTGATTTGTCCGCTGTGGTTACCGGTTTGCTTTTGGCATTAAACCTTCCCAGCTCATTGCCTTGGTGGATGGCTGTTTTAGGCAGCGTATTTGCCATAGTGGTTGTAAAATGCCTCTTTGGTGGCTTAGGACAAAACTTCATGAATCCTGCTTTGGGAGGACGTGTTTTCTTGGTTCTTTCCTTTACAGGAGCAATGACTGATTTCAGTGATTACAAAGGATTTGCTGATACCTTCTCAGGAGCAACACCTTTGGCTACCTTAAAGGCTGGCGGTTCTGTTGATACCATGCGTATGCTCATTGGTAACATTCCTGGAACCATTGGTGAAACCTCTGTAATTGCATTATTAATCGGAGCTGTATTCCTTTTGTTAATGGGAGTAATTGATCTTCGTATTCCCGGTTCTTATATTTTAACCTTTGCAGTGTTTACCTTGTTATTTGGTGGACATGGCTTGGATATGAATTTCTTAATTGCTGAGCTTTGCGGCGGTGGTTTAATCCTTGGTGCTTTCTTTATGGCAACAGATTACGTTACTTCACCCATTACACCTATGGGAAAGATTTTGTTTGGTATTTGCCTAGGACTTTTAACAGGAATCTTCCGTTACTTCGGAGCTTCTGCAGAAGGTGTTTCCTATGCAATTATTTTCTCAAATCTTTTAGTACCTTTGATTGAAAAAATTACAATTCCTAGAGCATTTGGTATTGTAAGAGAAACAAAAGGAGGAGAGAAGTAATGAATAAATCTTTAGTTAAAGACGCTCTAATCCTTGCGGTTATCACATTGGTTGCCGGTATTTTGCTTGGAATCGTATATGAGATTACAAAAGATCCCATTGCCAAGGCTCAGGAAGCAGCTACTCAGGCTGCCTATGAGACTGTATTTTCCACAGCAGATTCTTTTGCGCCGGTAGAAGGATTTGATTCAGAAGCTGCATCTTCTTATGTTCACGAACAGGGATATGCAGATGATGATATCTTGGCTTGCTTAACAGCCAATGATAAAGACGGTAATGTATTAGGTTATGTAATTACCGTTGTTTCCCATGCCGGATACGGCGGAGATATTACCTTCTCTATTGGTATTACCAACGAAGGTGTATTAAACGGATATTCCATTACAGATATTTCCGAAACAGCCGGTCTTGGTATGAAAGCAAAAGAAGAAGGATTTTCTTCTCAGTTTGTAAACAAGGCGTTGGGAATTTTTGAAGTTACCAAAACTTCTCCTGCATCTGATTCAGAAATTCAGGCGATTTCCGGTGCAACCATTACTTCAAAGGCTATGACCTATGGTATCGATGCTGGAATTGCATATTATCAGTCTTTGGTAGGAGGTGCTTCAAATGAATAAAATAACAGAACGTTTATATAACGGTATTATTAAAGAAAATCCTACATTTGTATTGATGCTTGGTATGTGTCCCACATTAGCGGTTACCACATCAGCGGTAAACGGTTTGGGTATGGGATTGTCCTCTACCGTAGTTTTGGCATTGTCAAATTTGATTATTTCAGCACTTAGAAATATCATTCCTGACCGTGTTCGTATGCCTGCATTTATTGTAGTGGTAGCTTCCTTCGTTACCATCGTTCAGTTCTTGGTTCAGGGATTTGTACCTTCTTTGTATGCTTCTTTAGGAATTTATATTCCTTTGATTGTTGTTAACTGTATTATTTTAGGACGTGCAGAAAGCTATGCTTCTAAGAATCCTCCCATTCCTTCCTTGTTTGATGGTATTGGTATGGGTCTTGGATTTACCATGAGCTTAACCATTATTGGTTTGGTGCGTGAAATCTTAGGTGCCGGACAGGCATTTGGCAAACAGATTTTGCCTTTGGCTGATTCTGCTGCAGGAAAAGCAGGATATACTCCGATTTCCATCTTTATTCTTGCACCCGGAGCATTCTTTGTATTGTCTCTTTTGGTTGCTGTAATGAATATTGTTCGTAAGAACGCAGAATTAAAAGGAAAGCCTTTGCCTGCTCCTCAGGGTTGCCTCGGTGAAGGTTGTACCGGATGTAGCTTTGCTGCAAGCTGTACCGGAAAAACACCTGTGATTGCTACTGAAGAAGCAAAGACTGCAGATGACAACAAGAAAGAAGAATAGGAGGAGTACAAATGAAAACATTATTGATTATTTTGATTTCATCTTCAATTGTAAATAACGTTGTACTCAGCCAGTTCTTGGGACTTTGCCCCTTCCTTGGTGTTTCTAAGAAAACAGAAACCGCTGCAGGAATGGGTGGTGCTGTAATCTTTGTTATTACAATTGCAAGTTTTGTAACAAGCATAATTTACAAGTTTATTTTAGGACCTACCGGATTGGATTATTTGCAGACCATTGTATTTATTTTGGTAATTGCAGCATTGGTTCAGTTCGTGGAAATGTTCCTTCGTAAAAACGTACCGTCTTTGTATAAATCATTGGGTGTATTTTTACCTTTGATTACTACCAACTGTGCGGTACTTGGTGTTGCCTTAAACAACGTTTCTGACGGATATAATGTATTACAGTCAGTAGTGAACGGTTTTGCAACTGCTGTCGGATTTACCATTGCTATTGTAATTATGGCAGGTATCCGTGAAAAAATTGAGTATAATGACATTCCCGGACCGTTTAAAGGATCTGCCATTGTTTTGGTAACAGCCGGACTTATGGCTATGGCATTCTTTGGATTTTCCGGTGTGATTTAAGGGAGGAGCAAAGAGTATGAGTATAACTGGAGTTATATTGGCAACGGTGATCGTTGGTGCCACCGGTTGCTTAATTGGATTTTTCCTCTGCGTTTCCTCTGAAAAATTCAAGGTAGAAGTGGACGAGAGAGAAACGGCTATTTTGGATGTGCTTCCCGGTAATAACTGTGGTGGATGTGGATATGCCGGATGTTCCGGTTTGGCAGCTGCCATTGTAAAGGGAGAAGCACCTGTAAATCAGTGTCCCGTTGGTGGAGATCCCGTAGCTGCAAAAGTTGGTGAAATCATGGGCGTTTCTGCAGAAGCAGGAACCAAAATGATGGCTTTTGTAAAATGTTCGGGAACCTGCGAAAAGGCAAAGGACAATTATGAATACACTGGTATTACCAGTTGTTCCGCTATGGCGTTTGTTCCCGGTGGTGGTCCCAAAGCTTGTTCCTATGGTTGTATGGGATTTGGTGATTGTGTAAAGGCTTGTCCTTTCGATGCCATCCATATCGTTGACGGAATCGCAAAGGTAGACAAAGAGGCGTGTAAAGCCTGTGGTAAGTGTGTAGAAGCTTGCCCGAAGAATATGATCGAATTGGTTCCTTATCCTGTTCGTAAGACCGTTGCAGTTGCCTGCAAGTCTCAGGAAAAGGGAAAGGCAGTTATGGATGTTTGTGAAGCCGGATGTATTGGCTGCGGTATCTGCGAAAAGAACTGTCCAAAGGATGCCATTCATGTAGAAAACAACATTGCCTACATTGACCAGGAAAAATGTGTGGGATGTACCATTTGCGCACAGAAATGTCCGAAAAAGGTGATTTCAGTAATCGAAAAATAATATGTAATACTAAGAAATCTTCTTCAGAAATGGAGGAGATTTCTTTTTTTGTCCAAAATTTATAATTATTCATACGAAAATGAAATTTTTGAAAATGTAAATTTCATTTTTGATGAAAAATATAGAATTAAATTCATTTAAAGTGAAGAAATTGCAATTTAATTTAAAGATTTATTCATATAAGGGTTGAAATGCCCTTTGGTTATATGTATAATCATTCGTGGTGAGAACCTAAGGAAAAAAGATACAACAAAATTTTGGGAAGGAGATTATTTCAAAATGGCATTCAAAAGTAGTTATTTACAGAGAGTGTATGACGGACTCGTTGAAAGAAACGGTGAGCAGAAGGAATTTTTACAGGCTGCTTACGAAGTTTTGGAATCATTAGAGCCTGTAGTTGCTCAGAATCCGAAGTTAGAAGAGGAAGGTATAATTGAACGTATCGTTGAACCTGAACGTATTATTATGTTTAGAGTTTCATGGGTTGACGACAACGGAAAAGTTCAGGTTAACCGTGGATACAGAGTACAGTTCAACTCAGCAATCGGACCTTACAAGGGAGGACTTCGTCTTCATCCGTCAGTAAACTTATCTGTTATTAAATTCTTAGGATTTGAACAGATTTTCAAGAACTCTTTAACCGGACTTCCTATCGGTGGTGGTAAAGGTGGTTCTGATTTCGATCCTAAGGGTAAATCAGATAGAGAAATCATGCGTTTCTGTCAGAGCTTTATGACAGAACTTGCAAAGCACATCGGAGCTGATACAGACGTTCCTGCCGGTGATATCGGTGTTGGTGGTCGTGAAATCGGTTATTTGTACGGACAGTACAAGAGACTTCGTAATGAATTTACTGGAGTTCTTACTGGTAAGGGACTTACCTATGGTGGTTCTTTAGCTCGTACTGAAGCTACCGGATATGGTCTTTGCTACTATACAGAAGAAATGTTGAACTGCATGAAGAACGACAGCTTCAAAGGAAAGACAGTTGTTGTTTCCGGTTCTGGTAACGTAGCTATTTACGCTACACAGAAAGCTACTCAGCTTGGCGGAAAGGTTGTAGCATTATCTGATTCCAACGGATATATCTATGATCCTAACGGTGTAAATCTTGACGTTGTAAAACAGATTAAGGAAGTAGAGCGTGGACGTATCAAAGAATATGTTGATCGTGTACCTGGTTCTACATATACAGAAGGATGCCGTGGCATCTGGACCATCAAGTGTGATATTGCACTTCCTTGTGCTACTCAGAACGAGCTTGATGAAAACGGAGCTAAGGCATTAATTGAAAATGGTGTTATGGCTGTAGCAGAAGGTGCAAACATGCCTTCTACTCCTGAAGCAGTTGCTTTATTCCAGTCTAACGGAATCTTGTTCGCACCCGCTAAGGCTTCCAATGCCGGTGGTGTAGCTACTTCAGCCCTTGAAATGAGCCAGAACTCTGAAAGACTTCACTGGACATTTGAAGAAGTAGATGGAAAGCTTCATGACATTATGGTAAATATCTTCCATGCTTGTGATGATGCCGCTAAGAAGTATGGTTGCGAAGGAAACCTTGTTGCCGGTGCAAATATCGCCGGATTTGAAAAGGTTGCTGAGGCTATGATCGCTCAGGGCGTTGCATACTAAGATTTACCTGCAAATAATACTAGACTCGAAATTTTAAACTTGATTTTGAAAAACCTGTATGGCTTTGGCTGTACAGGTTTTTTGTTTGAAAATAATTTCGAAACTATGTTCGATAATTTTTGATATTATATTGTAAAGCACAATAAATTGTGGTAAAATCCGTTCTGTGTGGGCAGATATAGTAGAACACAATTCTGCCTTTTGCATGAGGTTTTCAAACCTCAAGAATATCAATGAATTTCGAGGGAGATTTATGGCAAAGAAAGATAATTACGGTGCGGAACAAATATCCGTATTGGAAGGATTGGAAGCGGTTCGAAAACGACCCGGTATGTATATCGGAAGTACGTCCCGAAAGGGTTTGAACCACTGTATATATGAAATTGTAGATAACTCGGTAGATGAGCATTTGGCCGGCTACTGCGATACAGTTTATGTAACTTTAGAAAAGGATGGAAGCTGTACCGTAGAAGATAACGGTCGAGGAGTTCCTGTAGATATGCATGCCAAAGGTGTTGCAGCTGCCCGTATTGTATTTTCTACCTTACATGCCGGTGGAAAGTTTGGGGATGGCGCTTACAAAACCTCCGGTGGTTTGCACGGTGTAGGTTCTTCAGCGGTAAACGCTTTATCTACCTACTTTGACGTGGAAATTTCTAAAGACGGTTATATTCACCATGACCGTTATGAGCAGGGACGCCCTGTAGTGAAATTGGAAAAGGGACTTCTTCCTAAAATTGGAAAAACCAAAAAGACCGGTACAAAGATCAACTTTTTACCGGACCCTACCATATTTGAAAAGACCAAGTTTAAAGCAGACGAGATTCAGTCCAGAATGCATGAGACTGCTTATTTAAATCCCGGAATTACTATTATCTTCAGAGATTTAAGAGGAGAGGAACCGGAGGAAATCGTTTATCATGAGCCGGAAGGTATCGTTGGTTTTGTTAAAGGTATCAACAAGAATAAAGAAGTACTTCACGATGTTGTTTCCTTCTCCGGAGAATCCGATGGTATCCAGGTAGAAGTGGCATTTCAGTTTTGTAATGAATTCCACGAAGATATTTTGGGATTCTGTAACAATATTTACAACTCCGAAGGTGGTTCTCATATCACCGGATTTAAGACTCAGTTTACAACGGTGATCAATTCATATGCCAGAGAACTGGGCATCTTAAAGGAAAAGGATGCAAACTTTACGGGAACCGATGTACGAAACGGTATGACAGCCATTATTTCTGTAAAACATCCGGATCCTCGATTTGAAGGTCAGACCAAGACCAAATTGGACAATCAGGATGCAGCAAAGGCTACTGCAAAGATTACCGGTGACAAGATTCAGCTGTATTTCGACAGAAATGTAGAAGTGTTAAAGAAGGTAATTTCTTGCGCGGAACGTGCTGCTAAGATTCGAAAGACAGAAGAAAAAACCAAAACCAATTTATTGCAAAAGCAAAAGTATTCTTTTGATACCAACGGTAAATTGGCTAACTGTGAAAGCAGAGATGCGAAAAAATGTGAAATCTTCATCGTGGAGGGAGATTCTGCCGGTGGCAGCGCAAAGACAGCGAGAAATCGTATGTATCAAGCAATTCTTCCAATTCGAGGAAAGATTCTAAACGTAGAAAAAGCATCCATCGATAAGGTTTTGGCAAATGCAGAAATCAAAACCATGATCAATGCGTTTGGATGTGGATTTTCTGAAGGATATGGAAATGACTTTGATATTTCCAAACTTCGTTACGATAAGATAATTATTATGGCCGATGCCGACGTGGATGGTGCCCATATCTCTACGTTGCTTTTGACCTTGTTCTATCGTTTTATGCCGGAGCTTATTTATGAAGGACATGTGTATATTGCCATGCCTCCTTTATACAAAGCGATGCCGAAAAAAGGCGAAGAAGAGTATCTTTACGATGACGAAGCTTTGGAAAAATACCGTAAAACCCATGACGGCCCTTATACCTTACAGCGATACAAAGGTTTGGGTGAAATGGATGCGGAACAGCTTTGGGAAACCACATTGGATCCCAAGCGTCGTATTTTAAAACGTGTAGAAATCGAAGACGGTCGTATGGCCAGTGACGTTACGGAAATGCTTATGGGAAATGACGTTCCTCCCAGAAAAGCTTTTATTTACAAAAATGCCCGCGATGCGGAATTAGATATTTGATTTTAGGAGAGATAGAAAATGGCGGAAGCAAAAGAACAAATTATACAGATGGAATACTCTGAAGTAATGCAGAAGTCCTATATCGACTATGCCATGAGTGTTATTGTGTCCCGTGCACTTCCTGATGTTCGAGACGGTTTGAAACCGGTACAAAGACGTGTGCTTTACGACATGCATGAATTAGGAGTAAAGTCAGACGGACCTTTCCGTAAATCTGCCCGTATCGTTGGTGATACCATGGGTAAATACCATCCTCACGGTGATTCTTCCATTTATGAATCTTTGGTGGTAATGAGCCAGGATTTCAAAAAGGAAATGCCTTTGGTAGACGGACACGGAAACTTTGGTTCTATTGAAGGTGATGGAGCCGCTGCAATGCGTTACACCGAAGCCCGTTTGCAAAAGATTACGGAAGAAGCATATCTTGCGGATTTAGATAAAAATGTTGTGGATTTTATGCCCAACTTTGACGAGACAGAAAAGGAACCTATGGTTCTTCCTGTTCGTGTTCCCAATATTTTGATTAACGGTGCGGAAGGTATTGCCGTTGGTATGGCTACCTCTATTCCTACCCACAACTTAGGAGAGGTAATTGACGGCGTCATAGCTTATATGAAAAATCCGGATATAAATACCCAGCAAATGATGGAATACATTCCCGGACCGGATTTTCCTACCGGAGGAATCGTTACAAACAAAGACGACCTTCATGCAATCTATGCTACAGGAAGCGGAAAGCTGAAACTCCGCGGAAAAGTAGAAATTGAAAAACTAAAGGGTGGAAGAGTAGCTGTTGTAGTTACGGAAATCCCCTATACCATGATTGGTGCAAATATTGGTAAGTTCTTAAATGATGTATTTGCCCTTTCTGAAAATAAACTGACGACAGATATTGTAGATATTTCTAATCAGTCTTCCAAAGAAGGAATCCGTATTGTTATTGAATTGAAAAAAGGTGCGGATGTAGATTATTTCTTAAATCTTTTGTACAAGAAGACCCGCTTGGAAGATACCTTTGGCGTAAATATGCTTGCGGTTTGTGACGGAAAGCCTGAAACTTTGGGATTGGTTCCCATTATCCGTCATCACGTAAACTTTCAGTACGAGCTTGCCACCCGTAAATATACCACACTTTTGGCAAAAGAACGGGAGAAAAAGGAAGTTCAGGAAGGTTTGATCAAAGCTTGTGATGTTATTGATTTGATTATTGAAATCTTACGAGGTTCCAAATCCATTGCCGATGCCAGAGACTGTTTGATTAACGGAAATACCGAACATATTAAATTTAAGTCTGAGCAATCCAAAAAGGATGCGGCTATGCTTCGCTTTACCGAGCGTCAGGCTAAGGCGATTTTAGAAATGCGTTTGTATCGTTTGATCGGTCTTGAAATAGAAGCCCTTCGTAAACAGTACGAAGAGACCATGCAAAAGATTTCCGATTACACCGAAATTTTGGAAAAGAAATCGGTAATGGCGAAGGTAATTATTAAAGACCTTAAAAACTTAAAGAAATCTTATAGTGTTGAACGTAAGACGGTAATTGATAATGTTGCAGAAGCTGTAGTGGAAGAAAAGCCCATTGAGGAAATCGATGTGGCTGTCTTGGTGGATCGTTTTGCTTACGCAAGAGTTGTAGATATGCCCACCTATGAAAGAAACAAAGAAGCTGCAGAAGCGGAATGCAAAAAGATTATCTTTTGTAAAAACGTGGATAAGATCTTTGCTTTTACGGAAAATGGTCAGCAGTTTATGATCAAGGTTTTGGACTTGCCTTTTGGAAAGTTCAGAGACAAAGGTCTTCCTGTAGATAATGTTTCCAAGTTTGATGCATCCCAGGATCATATTTTATTTATGGATGCAATGCCCAATCTTTTGGGCAAGAAACTGGTATTTGGTACCAAATCAGGAATGATTAAGTTGGTTGCCGGTGAAGAGTTTGATGTAACCAGACGTCAATCTCAGGCTACAAAGCTTGCAGATGATGACAAAGTACTTTGTGTTGGTTTGGTAGAACCGGAAGACACTTTGGTAATGCAGACGAAAAACAATTATTTTTTACGTATTGAAGCAGAGACCATACCGGAAAAGAAAAAGCCTGCAGTAGGTGTTCGCGGTATGAAATTGGATAAAAAAGATGAGATGGTTGCCATTTATCTTTTGCATTCCGGTGAAGATAAGTTTGCTGAGGTGAAAGGCAAAAAAGTTGTCTTAAAGAACCTTCATATTGGCAATCGAGATACAAAAGGTGTGAAACGATGAAAAAGTACATTCTTTTTGACTTTGACGGGACCTTATTTGATACGTCTCCGGGAATTTTAAATTGTATGGAAGATGTGATTGATTATTACCATATCACAGAGTTTTCCTTGAAGGATTTGCATCTTTGCATTGGACCGCCTCTTTCCTGGACCTTTGAACATTTATTTAAAATACCAAAGGAAACTGTACCTGAGGCGATTAAGGTTTACAGAAAGCAGTATACTTCTGGGGAAATGTACAATATTATCCCCTTTAAGGGAATGGAAGAGTGTTTACGACGTCTCCACGAAAAGGGATATTTTATTTCCGTTTGTTCCTCTAAACCAATGATTGCCTGTGAAAAAATTTTAAAAAAGTTTCAGTGGCTTCAATATTTTGACGATGTTTGCGGGGCAATTCCCCAGGAACAAATTGAGACAAAAGAAGATGTTTTGGAAATGTTTTTTGCTCGTCACAAAGAGGCAAAAAAAGAAGAGGTCATCTTGGTAGGAGATACCAAGTATGATGCAATGGGCGCAAAAGAATTCGACGTGGATTTTTTGGCTGTGGATTACGGATTTGGCTCCGTAGATGAAATGAAAGAAGTGGGAATGGTGAAGTTGGTATCATCCCCCATGGAGGTATATGACTACATTGAAGGACTTCAAAGCTAAAGAATTAGTACAACTTCTATATCCTTTGTTTTTGTATTACATAGTATATACGTTTTCCAATCTATTATTTTTGATGCTCTTTCAAGAGCAATTTGGAAAGTTGTTTTGCCTATTGTTAGCAGCGTTGGCCACACTGCCTTTTATTTATTTAGAATACAAAAAAGTTCCAAAGTCGGGGGATTATCTACTTACAAAAAAGACCCTGATTCGGGATTTGGGATTTGCAATACTCATTGTAATAGTTGGCATTTCTTTAAATGTGGCTGTGTCCCATCTTCCTTTACAGGAGATATCCAAAGGATTTGTAAATGCAAATAATACCTTATCGGATGGAGAGCTTTTTGTTCGGATTCTTTCCAACGCCATAGTGATTCCCATATTGGAAGAACTGTTGTATCGAGGAATCATTTGCACAAGGCTAAATGGCTTTTGCAAACCTTGGATTTCTATTGTGATTTCTTCGGTTTTATTTGGCATTATGCACTTTAACGTGATACAATTTTTATATGCATTTGTAGTAGGTTTGATTTTGGGATTTTCCTACATTATAACAAAAAATATTTTCGTTCCTATTTTTGGACATGGATGCACAAATTTGATTGTGATTTTATATTTTATGAACTAAAGGAGAAGCGTATGAAAAAAAATGAGAGCAAGACTGCGAAATTAAACTCAAACTTTACCGGCATGATGGCAGTAGTAATGCTATCCGTTTTATTTTTGGTAATTGGGGTTGTGATGTATTTGTATCCCGATATGGAGATGCGAAATTTTACCTATGTCATCAGTGGGTTTTTCCTTGTAGGCGGTGCTTGGGAAGTTTGTAGATACTTTTTGAAAGAAGAGTATCGAAACGTTGCAAACTATGATTTTTCCGCAGGTATTTTACTTTTGATTCTAGGGGTTTTATCTATCGTAAAAGAACCTAGTTTTACAAAGGCGATTTATTTGCTTTTAGGGGCTTTGGTGTTAGCCGAAGGAATCACTTTGGTTCAATACTTTGTGGATTTGATTGCCCTTCGTTCTAAGACATGGCCTGTTATGCTTGTGTTATCCGCTTGCGAAGTAACGTTGGCCATTTGCATTTTAATGGATGCCGGCGGCTGGTTTACCGATGGAAGCTTTGTGCTTTATGTTTCCTTGTTTGTATCCGGTGTGATTGGTTTGATTTCTTTATTTGTGGTTGCCCTTCGCGTGAGAAAGTACGAACAGGTTGTGAAAAAAGAAAAGCTTCGTGACTTGGAAGATGATTTTACAGATTTCGTAGGTTCCAAAAGTAGTAAATCTTCAGATTTAGATGATTATTTTGATGAACCTGTTGTAAAAGAAGGGTCTTTTGAGGAAAAGAAAGAGGATGATTTGTTTGAGGACGAAGGCATCGAAGAAGATGAACCTGAGATTGACACTATGTCTTTAAAAGATAAGATTCTTTCTTTGAAATCAAAACGTAAGAATAAAGAAAATGATGATTCCATTTTCGAAGACGAAGATGCAATGTAGGCTATAGGGAGTGATCTTCACTCCCTTTTTTCATAGGAGGTTATATTATGGGAAATATAGAGGAATATTTAGATTGGAGGGGAGATATTACATTTGATGTAGATCCTTTTAACGAAGTGGATAATTTGATTTTGTCCGAGCTTGTATATACAGATTTTGGAGATATCGTTCCTGGGGATTTTGAGCATAAGATTTCCATAAAAGAGGCACATGATCGATTCTTTGCATGTCATACAGAAGAAGAAATCATGAATCAGGTTTCTACGGTAAAGGTGGCTCCTTTTATTATGCACCGTCTTGTGGAGTCCAAAAGATTTGAAGGACTAAAGCTTTATGGATATGTAAATGAAATATCCAACGAGGATCAGGTTCAGTTTTCCGTAATGACTTGTGAACTTCCGGATGGAACTATTTACGTGGCTTATCGTGGAACAGATAATTCTTTGATTGGATGGAAAGAAGATTTTAATATGAGTTTTGTTTTTGAAACTCCGGGACAGAAACAGGCTGCTCTTTACCTCAATCAAAATTTTCAAAATGAGACCAAACCCATCCGTGTGGGCGGACATTCAAAAGGTGGAAATTTTGCAGTCTTTGCCTCTGCTTTTTGCGAACCAAAGATTCAAAATAAAATCATAGAGGTTTATTCTAATGATGGACCGGGATTTCGAAAAGAAGTGTTGGAGGCAGATGGATACAAAAAGATTCTGCCAAGAGTCATTTCTACTTTGCCGGAACAATCCGTAGTAGGTGTGCTTCTTGGAAATCAGTATCATCATCGTTTTGTAAAAAGCTCCAATTCCGGAATGATGCAACATGATGCCATGAGCTGGCAGGTAAAAAGAAATAACTTTGATTTTGTAAAAAATCAAGGAAATAATTCTGCGATTATGGAAGACTCACTGAAGATGTGGCTTTCTGATTTGGATGATGAAAAAAGAAAGCGATTTGTTGATCTGTTGTTTGACGCTCTAATGGCAGGTGGAGCCAATACCACTGATGAATACATTAAAAATGGTATTAAATCTATTTCAGAAGGAATGAAAACCCTAAAAGATGCTTCTGAAGAAGACAAAAAGCTTTTTGTAGAAGTGTTTAAAAAGCTTGGAAGCAGTATTGGTATTTCTACAAGAGAAAAAATCCAGGAACAGTGGAGCTTAAATGTGAAGGGTTTTATGAACGGAATCAAAGAAAGCAGTGCTGAAAAGATTGCTGAGTTAAAAGGTGAATAAAATCAAAAATCTCTTGCATTTCATTTATGTGGTGTTATAATAATCATTGTGATTAGCACTTGACTTAAGTGAGTGCTAACAATTATTACAAAGTGATTTAAGGAGGCATATATAATGAAATTAAAACCCTTGTCAGATCGAGTTGTTTTAAAACAGTTAGAAGCAGAAGAAACAACAAAATCAGGAATTATTTTAGCATCATCCGCTCAGGAGAAACCTCAGGAAGCAGAAGTAATTGCCGTTGGACCCGGAGGAATGGTTGATGGAAAAGAAATTGCAATGCAGGTTTCTGCCGGTCAGAAGGTTATTTATTCAAAGTATGCCGGAACAGAAGTTAAGTTAGATGGCGAGGAATTTATCATTGTTCGCCAGAACGATATTTTGGCAGTTGTTGAATAAAGGGAAAGGAAGTAGTTAAAATGGCAAAAGAGATTAAATACGGTGCAGAAGCAAGAGCTGCATTGGAATCAGGCGTTGATCAGTTAGCAAATACAGTTCGTGTTACAATCGGACCGAAAGGAAGAAATGTTGTATTAGATAAATCTTACGGCGCTCCTTTGATTACCAACGATGGTGTTACAATCGCAAAAGAAATCGAATTGGAAGATGCTTTTGAAAATATGGGAGCACAGCTTGTAAAAGAAGTAGCTACAAAGACAAATGATGTTGCCGGTGATGGTACCACAACAGCTACGGTTTTAGCTCAGGCTATGATTAAAGAAGGTATGAAAAACCTTGCAGCAGGAGCAAATCCCATTATCCTTCGTAAGGGTATGAAGAAAGCTACCGATAAGGCTGTAGAAGCTTTGGTTTCTATGTCTCAGAAGGTAAATTCCAAAGATCAGATCGCTAAGGTTGCTTCTATTTCCGCAGGAAATGAAGATGTTGGTGAAATGGTTGCTGACGCTATGGAAAAGGTTTCCAACGACGGCGTTATTACAATTGAAGAGTCAAAGACCATGCAGACAGAGCTTGATCTTGTAGAAGGTATGCAGTTTGACAGAGGATATATTTCTGCATACATGGCTACCGATATGGACAAGATGGAAGCAGTTTTGGATGATCCTTATATCTTAATTACAGATAAGAAGATCTCCAATATTCAGGAAATCCTTCCTTTATTGGAACAGATCGTTCAGTCCGGTTCCAAGCTTTTGATCATTGCTGAAGATGTAGAAGGTGAAGCTCTTACCACATTGATTTTGAACAAGTTACGTGGAACCTTCAATGTAGTTGCTGTAAAGGCTCCCGGCTATGGTGATAGAAGAAAAGAAATGCTTCAGGATATCGCTATCTTAACAGGTGGTACTGTTATTTCCGAAGAAGTTGGTTTGGAACTCAAAGATACTACCATTGAACAGCTTGGTCGTGCAAAGAGCGTTAAGGTTCAGAAAGAAAACACTGTTATCGTTGACGGTGAAGGTGCAAAGGACGCAATCGAAGCTCGTGTTGCTCAGATTCGTGCTCAGATTGAAGAAACCACTTCTGAATTTGATAAAGAAAAATTACAGGAACGTCTTGCAAAACTTGCCGGCGGTGTTGCTGTTATCCGCGTAGGTGCTGCTACAGAAACTGAGATGAAGGAAGCAAAACTTCGTATGGAAGATGCTTTAAATGCTACTCGTGCAGCAGTGGAAGAAGGAATCATTTCCGGTGGTGGATCTGCTTACATTCACGCTTCTAAAGAAGTTGCAAAACTTGCAGATACTTTGGAAGGAGATGAAAAGACCGGTGCCAATGTTATCTTAAAAGCTTTGGAAGCACCTTTGTTCTACATCTCAGCAAACGCTGGATTAGAAGGATCTGTAATTATTAATAAAGTGCGTGAATCTGAAGTTGGAATGGGATTTGATGCATACAAAGAAGAGTATGTAGATATGGTAAAATCAGGAATCTTAGATCCTGTAAAGGTTACACGTTCTGCGTTACAGAACGCTTGCTCTGTAGCATCTACACTTCTTACAACAGAATCCGTTGTAGCTGATATTAAAGAACCCGAACCTGCAATGCCTGCCGGCGCTCCAGGAATGGGTGGGATGTATTAAAGCTACGAGCCGAGTATAGAAAAATAAAGGACCATGCCTCTGCAAATTTATTTGCAAGGGCGTGGTTCTTTTATTTTTCGCATATTGGCCGACAGCCCAATATGAAATAGAATTCGCGAAGCGAATTCTATGAATACGGCTCGTAGGATTCTGTAGAATTTCGAGTGAAACGAGAAATTCTATGAAACGGCTCGCAGCTTGATATTTTACGCTATCTTTCTTTTTTTTTCTACTTGCATATATATATATATATATATATAATATTTTTTGGTTTTTTATAAATCCTTATCAAAAGTGTAATAATAAAAGACTTAGAGGAGAATAGATAATATGAAAATTAAAAAAAGATTTCTGTCACTCGGTTTGACAGCTACGATAGTTTTATCATCCATCAGTTTTAGCAACATCACTTTAGTACATGCTGAAGATGGCGTAGCGATTAATGAAACTTATTTCCCGGATGCTACATTTCGTAGTTATATTTCAACTGAGGTTGATTCAAATAGCGATGGTAAACTATCTAATGATGAAATAAGTAGTGTTACAAGCATTGATTTAAATAATAGAGCAATATCTGATTTGAAAGGTGTTGAATATTTTACGGCGCTAGAGAAGTTGAATTGCGAAGGCAACAACCTAACAAGCTTGGATGTAAGTAAGAATACGGCGCTAGAGTATTTGGATTGCTATTATAATAAGTTAACAAGCTTGGATGTAAGTAAGAATACGGCGCTAAAGAAATTGAACTGCGATGACAACAACCTAACAAGCTTGGATGTAAGTAAGAATACGGTGCTTTTGCAGTTGGATTGCGCTTATAACAAACTAACAAGCTTGGATGTAAGTAAGAATACGGCGCTAAAGAATTTGTACTGCGGAGGCAACAACCTAACAAGCTTGGATGTAAGTGAGAATACGGCGCTTGGGAGTTTTAACTGCGAAGGCAACAACCTAACAAGCTTGGATGTAAGTAAGAATACGGCATTATATTTTTTGAGTTGCTCTAATAATAAGTTAACAAGCTTGGATGTAAGTAAGATAGAGTATTTGAACTGCGATAGAAACAACCTAACAAGCTTAGATGTAAGTAAGAATACGGTGCTTTTGCAGTTGGATTGCGCTTATAACAACCTAACAAGCTTGGATGTAAGTAAGAATACGGCGCTTAGGGATTTGGATTGCAATTATAACAACCTAACAAGCTTGGATGTAAGTAAGAACACGGCGCTAAAGGATTTGGATTGCAATTATAACAACCTAACAAGCTTGGATGTAAGTAAGAATACGGCGCTAAAGGATTTGGATTGCAATTATAACAACCTAACAAGCTTGGATGTAAGTAAGAATACGGTGCTTGGGAGTTTGAATTGCAAGAATAATGAGTTAACAAGCTTGGATGTAAGTAAGAATACGACGCTTATAGGGTTGTGGTGCTCTGGTAATTATTTTTCTAAAGTGGATGTTACAGGATTAAACTTATTGCTTTCTGGTAATACAGATGGTACTTTAGATGGCAATACTCTTTTTGTTAAAGCTAAAAGTAGTACGCAGGATACGTCAACGGAAACAGGTTCGGCAGATACTCCAACGACTTCTTCCGAAACAGCTTCGGCAGATACTCCAACAACTCCTTCCGAAACAGCTTCGGCAGATGTTCCAACGACTCCTTCCGAAACAGCTTCGGCAGATACTCCAACAACTCCTTCCGAAACAGCTTCGGCAGATACTTCAACAACTCCTTCCGAGACAGCTTCGCAAACTGTAACTCCTGCAATCGTCTCAAGTATTTCGGCATCTGATGTCAAGTTAGCAAAAGGAAAAACAGAGAATATCTCTGCGAAGATTTCCATGTCAGATGGTTCGAATTATACCGGAACCGTAACATACAATTCAGCAAATAATAAGATTGCTACGGTAGATAAAGATGGTAATGTAAAAGGTGTTGCAGGTGGAAATACTACGATTACCGTTTCTGCAGGCGAAAAGTCCACTAATATTACGGTAACTGTTGCTGATATTGCTCTTGAATCAACAAATTTTGCGCTTCAAGCAGGCAAATCGACAGAAGTAGAAGCAACGCTTACAAATGATTCTATCAAGAGTGTGAAGTCCAGCAAAACAAGTATTGCAAAGGTTTCCTTCAAGAAAAATGTAATCAAAGTAAAGGCATTAAAGAAGACCGGTACTGCAAAAATCACAGTAACGACAAAACAGGGCATCACAAAAACAATTACCGTTAAGGTACAAAGTGGTAAGGTGACGACCAAATCCATTAAAGCTAGTACAAAAAATGTTTCTTTGGCGAAAAAAGGGAAAAAAGCAACAGTGGATATTACTATTAATCCCATTTCGTCTCAGGATAAGGTAAAGGTTTCCGTTAAGGATTCCAAGATTGCCAAAGCCACATATAAAGATGGCAAACTTACTATTACTGCAAAGAAGAAAGGCTCTACTAAAGTGACGGTCAAGTCTGGTAAGAAGAGTGTAAAAATAACAGTGAAAGTAAAGAACTAGGGACGATTTTTTGATTCAAATATGAAGAACTAGGGACGGTTCTTTTGACTTCAAAAATAATTATTCATACGAAAGGGGCTTCATACGAAGCGTCTATAGGTAGAAGGGCTTGAAAAGTCCTTCTACCTTATAATTGTGTTATTAAATAGGAGGTTAGAATGGCAGGAGAAACTAGATTGGAATTATTGGATAAATTAAGATATGTTCAGCATGAATTATATGAAATAAAAGAAATACAAGAAAAGGTTTTAAGCCTTAAAAGTAAACCTAAAATTGCCTTAAATACAGTTCAACAAGATTCTAACGATGTGGAATGGCAGGAAATTCCACTTGAAGGATTGTATTCACAGCCACGTAGAATAGAATATCGTGATCATATATCTAAAGCAGTGACGTTTGATAATCTCAAGAAATTTATCATACATGCTATTTATTGTGCATATTCTATTACAACGGGAATTTTAATGTCATTAGCCCAAGGCTTTGGCCTGGGTGACACAATGTTGTTTATTATTTCTGGAGCGTTCATTTTTGGACTATTCTTGGAGCTTCCTTATTTGTGTCTAAAGCACGGAAAATTGAAGTTGATGAAGTTATTAGGGTTATTTGGTTTATTTGCGGGCCTTATTTTGGGGATAGTAATTCCTTTTACTATATCTGATATGTCTGAAGAGGCAGGGTTAAGTATTGTAAATGGATATAAATATCTGCTGGTATCTTTTGTATCTATATATTTAGTTTATATTTTTGTTTTGTTACTTGTAGCGTCTATAAAGGACAATAAATCTTATAAAACGGATATAAAAAATATTGAAGAACAAAACAGACAAATTAATGCTGAAAATGAATCAATTCGACAAAAAAATGAATCGATAAGGATTCACAATCAGAATCTATCTCAGATTAATGCAGAGATTGCAAGAAAGAACGCACAAAAAATTGAGAATGCTAAGAGAAAAAATATTCAGATAGATAAGGATAATCGTCTAAGAAAAATAAAACAGGCTGAACTGGCATATGACGCACAAATTCGACTTGAAAACCTTCAGGATGAACTTTCGGGTGATTTCATTGATGGTGGAGCATATCCGCCGAATTATTTATCTATACATGCCGTGAATTTTTTTGTAGATTCAGTAGAAAATCGAAAGGCTGATAATATCTCTGACTTAGTAAATCTTTATGATCATTGGGTTTGGGAACTTTTGAAAGAACAAAATGCTGAGAGACGGCACCAAGAGTCGAACATGAAGCGTGAAATGATTCTAAAGCAGTTAAAAGAGTACAATGTTGTTGCAGAGCAAACTAGACTTCAGACGGAGATTATTAATAAAAATCTAGAACATTTAAACGAGTACGCACAGACAGCAGCTCAAAATACAGAAGCGATGTCGCGTAAGATGGACAACATAGAGAACAGCGTTAGAAATGCGGCAGCTGCAAGCGCAGCAACAGCTTTTAATTCATCCATGGCAAGAAGTGCAGCGCAGGATATGGCCAATAACACAAGAAATATTGCCAATAATACGAAAAAAGATGGCGTATATTTTGATATATAGGTTATTAAAACAACGAAAATATTGTAGCGTTATGAGATAAGAAATGAAAAGAAGATTAACAAAAAGCGTATCAATAATTATAGCGACTGCCCTTTTGTCAGGTTTAGGCGTACGTCCGGCAATTCGCGTGAATTTAAATGATATTCGGTGATGGTATGTGTTTGTTGTATAAAACGGCTAAATATAAAATTATGAATAAGAGGGAATCTATATGAAAAAAAGAATCATAGCGATATTGCTAATGTGTGTGCTTGTTTTGGTATCCGGATGTGGTATAAAAGGGAAGAATACTTCATCAAAAAATGACGAGATGCCAAAGACATCTGATGATAGTACGCATGACGAGCAAAAAGAACTCACGCCGGCGCAGATGGTAAAGGCAGGTACATTTCCAAATCTTGTAAGACTGATACAGACTGATGCTATTGAGGCTTCAAATAGTAATTATTCATACGAGATAATTGACAAGAGTCAAAAATTTGAGGGCACAGCATCAACAATTGGCGTGGATTATCACTACACCTATGTTGTGCTTACAGGGAAAACGGATGCCATTAACAAAATAAATAAAGAATTAAAATCCATGGCGGAAAAAAAGATGGCGAAAGAATCGGATGCGTTTGAGTATGCAAAAATGGATTCTGACACATATAGTAGTGATGAATTATATTATGATGAGCTCACGGATGTAACTGAGCAATATATAACATATATGTCAAAAGATTATGTCAGTATTTCTGTTACGAATGACTGGTATGGAGGAGGTGCACATGGAGATACCTATACAAGTGGAGTTACCTTTAATCTTAGTACAGGTGAACTTGTTGATGATATAACAGTTTTTACTGGTGGAAAATCAATAGATGATATCCATGCTGAATTAAAGAATTACCTTGTGGAGAATGGTGCTGACAATAATAGCCCTGATGAGATTAATAACATTAGCAAGACGGCATTCAATTTTTATATTGATAAGGATGGTAAAATCATAATCTGTTTTGATCCATTTACATACTTTTCTGCGTCATCAGGAGGATGGACATATACATTGGAGGGTGATGAGTCGCTTGCAAAGAAATCTTTATCTACAGATCCTGAAGAATACCTTATCAAAGGTGATTTGTATGGGGCAGAGATTATACCGGTCAGTGTTTATGAATCACTTTCAGAAGGTGATACATGGAAGGGTGTTTTCCATACATATACAGTCGGAAAAGCTCAGGAATATGAAGATGATGGTGGAATAGCATTTTGTTGCCCAATAAAGGATGAAAACGGTACGGAATACTATATCTATATTTCTATTAATAGAGATGGTGAAGTGTATGACAAAAGCGCAAAATACAGTAATGTAGATGAGTTCCGTAATTATATTAATGATGGTGACGCAGCCAGCGGGTCTGCTGAGCCCTTCTATGCTATATTGAGTGAGCCTATGTATTACCCTGAATCTAGCGGTGTATCGCCACATGTTCAGAATTGGTATCCTATTGAGGAGGGAAAAACATATACGGTGAATGCAGATGCATTATTATCAGATTTATATGGAAATCATACTCAAACATCTGCTTTGTCAGAGGCATATAGAAATGACGAGAGATTTGGCTTCGGTAGTTTCTCGCTTAAAAATGGCAATACGGAAGACTATATTGATGATCCCTTTCATTTCAAATGGATATGTAACTTTGACTCGTCAGGACATATAAATGCAATGACAAGTGATGATATGTAAATCATTTAAAGTGGTTGAATGATATTTGATAATATGGAGAAAACGAAATATGAAAAAAATTACAAAACTTATTTTAAGCTTAGTGCTTGTGATGGCACTTTCTATAAGTGGCCTAACTGCTGCTTTTGTACCAGCGGGTCATGTTCAGGCGAAAACAAAAACAGTTGGTGTTTTAATTAGTGAGAAAAATACGACGATGATTAAGGGGCAAAAGCATACGCTTTATGTCACCGGGACCACAAAAAATGTGACATGGAGTTCTACCAATAAAAAAGTTGCTTCTGTTTCCAAAAAGGGTGTGATTACAGCAAAGAAAAAGGGAAATGCTGTTATCAAGGCAAAAGTTGGTAAGAAGATCCTAAAATGTAGGGTAAAAATATCTGCGGTTGGGTTGAATTATACCTCGCTTTCTTTGGGTAAAGGCGATACAAAGACGTTAAAATTACTAAATAACAAAAAGAAGGTGACTTGGAAATCCAAAAACAAAAAAATCTGTACTGTTTCTGCAAAAGGTAAACTAAAAGCCAGAAAAAAAGGTAATACCGTTATTTATGCGAAAGTTGGCAAAAAGAATTATAAATGTAAAGTGATTGTAAAAAATAATGTTGTAAAGAAAAAAGATAAAAACGGAACTTACAACTTTGAATACAATCCCACTGTAAAAAAAGAAGAGTTATCGAAAGAAAAATCTTACACTGTTTCTCAGGTGAATAATGAGTTGCAAATCTCTGTGAAAAAAGATAAAGCAACATCTTCGGTAAAAGCTGGGGATGTTGTTGTTATGCCTAAAAACAGCAATAACGAGTCTGCTGCAATGAAAGTAAAAGCGGTTGTTTCCAAGGGAAACAAATTAGTATATGTTGGTGAAACTGCGGAATACACAGATGTTTTTGAAAAAATTGATATTGATTCCAATAAGAATTTTACCTTTGATGGGTTTGAATGTGCACCGGGAATTAAAGAAAATAATGCAAAGAAGAAGTATGCAATTAGACGTTATAATAGTTCTTTGTCTTTAAATTATGACAATGTTACAGTTACAATATCAAGAAAATCTCTTAAAGCGGAGATTAAAGAAGGAAATGCTACCGGTACTATTGAAGTGTTAAAACCTTCATTAGATTCGGACATTGATATTGATATTGATGGTGTTGTGCCAAGTGTAAAAAAGGTAAAATTAGCTGTTACACAAGTTTGTAAGAATACCATTAACTATTCTGGTTCTGTCACAAAAGAAGTATTTTTGGGACATCAAACGATTCCTGTGGCAGAAGGGTTTTATGTAGATTATATTATGTATTTAAAACTAAGTGCCAATGGTGATGCTACAGTAATAACGAAAACAACTACAACAATTGGTGCTCAATACAGTAATAAAACACTTAAAAATCTAAGTGATCGTTCCTTTGAGTTTGAAAAAAGGGAAGCGCATGCCGCTGGATCATTGATTATAAATCCGATGCTTGATTTGAGATGGTTGGGATTTTGGGATGAAAATGAACATGAAGCAAAATTTGCGGTAGAAATTGTTCGTGTAGGTGCAGAAGTTGGTCCTAAGGTAACAGGTGAATATAAGGGGTATAACACGAAACCATTTAATTGTTGTGATATTCATTTATGGTTGTATTTTTCCATTTATTTAGATAAGGAATACGGTGTTACCGGATTGCTTTGTAAATTAGCAGATGTGAATCCTTATTGGACAATTTTGGATGATAATGCATCAAATCCGCTTAGAAAAACTTTCCATATTGAAGATGGTAAGGTTGTAAGTTCATGTACGCATAATAATGATTCTGGTGAAAATTCTTCCAGCGAAAGTGTTGCCGGAGGAGGATCCAGCGGCGGTGGCGGAGGTGCCACAGGCGGAGAACCTTCATCCGATACAAATGATACACCTTCATCCGGTACAAATGATACACCTTCGTCAGATACAAATGATACACCTTCGACTACTAGACAGACGATACAGTTTGGGCAGTATTGGCAGGAAGATACAAATGGCGATGGTGTATGTGATAAACAGGATGATAAACAGCCGATTACATGGCAGGTATTGTCAGTAGATTCACAGGGGAATGCACTACTTTTGGCGGATAAGATCCTTGATGCTAGAAGTTATCATAGAGCTAGTGGAAATGTTACATGGGAAACGTGTACATTGAGAACCTGGTTAAATGGTTTATCTGATGGACAGTTTTTGAGTGAAGCGTTTACAGAACAACAGAGAACATTAATAAAGAATGATACTATATTAAACGATGGTAATAATACAACTGATTATGTATTCCTTTTGTCAGTGGATGAGATAAACAACAAATCGTATGGCTTTATTGATGATAGCACTAGAAAAGCAACGGGAACAGGCTTTGCGAAAGACAACAATTTGAACTTGTCTAATGAATC
Organism: Lachnospiraceae bacterium; assembly: GCA_024694625.1. Lineage (GTDB taxonomy): Bacteria > Bacillota > Clostridia > Lachnospirales > Lachnospiraceae > JAILEN01. The sequence goes on from JAILJP010000027.1 coordinate 26,097, forward strand.
TGGTTATTGGCTGCGCTCGAATGGCTGGCTTGCTTATTATGCTGCTTTTGTAAAACATGATGGTAGCGTTTACAGTACAGGAGCTGATGTAAGTGGTTATGTAAATATGGGTATTAAACCAATGGGCGTACGTCCTGCCATTCGTGTGAATTTAAATGATATCCAATAATAGTTTGTTTTATAAATGACTAAAAGAAATAAATCATTCAAACCTCCCGACGATTCCAGTCGGGAGGTTTTTAATTGCGTGCTATACCCCTACAGTGGTACAATAGACCTAAGAAAGGGTGAGGTATATGCGCTTATATCATGGTTCAAAGGACATTATAAAAAATCCACAGTATGCTTTTGGAAAGCCATACAATGATTATGGTCAGGGCTTTTATTGTACAGAAGATATTGACTTGGCACGAGAGTGGTCTGTTGATTTAAATAAGGATGGTTTTGTAAATATATATGATTTTAATGAAACAGGATTAAATATTATCGATTTAACCTCCAAGGAGTTTTGCGTCCTTCATTGGATTACTATACTTTTACAAAATCGTAGATTTGCATTGGAAACGCCCCTTGCCAGAGAGGCGTATTCTTATCTTACCAAAAATTTTAGTATCAATCTTGAAAATGCAGATGCCATTTTGGGTTACAGAGCAGATGACTCATATTTTTCTTATGCTCAAGATTTTGTTAACGGAGAGATTTCTGTATCGAAATTGGCTGAGGCTATGCATTTAGGAGATTTAGGGTGCCAGCTTATGATAAAGAGCGAAACTGCTTTTGACAGATTGACCTATGTCGGCTGTGAGGGCGTATCAGTCAGTGAATGGTACAGTAAAAAAATGACGCGGGACCGTCTTGCCAGACGA
>JAILJP010000044.1 GCA_024694625.1 Lachnospiraceae bacterium
CCAAGCTCATATGCCATATCACTGCGAAGTATCATGTTATTTTTACCAGCATCTTCCCATGCCTTTGCAGATGCCAGATCCAAAGTCTTCTTGTTACAGCCTGAGAGTCTCTCCTCCCAGCTGCGTATCACATCATCGTATAACGTCATTTCTTAAGTCCTATCGTTACTTATCTAAATATTTACAGATGCTTATCTCTGTCGATCTTATCGTAATGTTTAAGTAAAATCGGCTCAATTGCAGCAGTTAATTTCATATCAAGATTAAAAAAGTAAACTACAAACGTAATCACAAAGAATGCAGCCATTACAATGGCTATGATTAATAATACATGTAAGAAAGTTGCCATATTTTTCCTCCTCTATCTATATTTCAAATATAGTCATCATTCATTTTCTATGCCTTAGCCAGGCCCTTTTGACGTGCAAACTCTGCAGCCCCCAATGCGCCCATTAACTGAGGATCAATTGGAAGGTTGATTACTTTCAAGTTCAACACTTTTTCAATAGCTTCCTTTAATCCTGCATTCTTTGCACAACCACCTGTAAGGGTAATGGCATCTACTGCTCCGGCTTTCTTCGACATAACAAAGCATCTCTTTGCTACGGAAAGTTCAATACCAGCCGCAATTTCATCCATAGGCTTTCCTTCCCCTACTAAAGAGATTACTTCCGATTCAGCAAATACCGTACACTGAGCAGTGATGGGAATTACATTTTTTGCTTTTAGAGAAAGATTTGAAAAATCATCCAAAGACATTTCAAAGGCTCTTGCCATGGCTTCAAAGAAACGTCCGGTTCCTGCTGCACATTTATCATTCATGGCAAAGTTTAACACCGTTCCATCTTCATCAATTGCAATCCCTTTTACATCCTGTCCCCCAATATCAATAATCGCCTTTACGGAAGGATCTGCCATATGAACTCCCATAGCATGACAACTAATTTCAGAAATATTTTCGTCTGCTGAGGGCACCTTATTTCTTCCATATCCAGTTCCTACGAGGTACGTCAAATCAGAAGCACTGTTTAACTGTGGAACCATAGCAACTGCTTTCTCAATGGATTCTTCACAGGAAGCGACTGCATTAATTCTGCTTCGAAGTGTTACATCCGCTACCATTTTTCCATTTTCATCAATAATCACACATTTTGTATATGTCGATCCTGAATCACATCCACCAAAGTATTTCATTTTATATATTCCTCCTGTTATACCTATATCCCCTGCCTACCAGGAAGCATCATCCGGTAGTATTTCAAGAGAAGGATCCAAAGGTTCCTCCTTAAATACGGTTCTCATGTATCGGTTAATCTGATCTCTTACGCCCTGACGGGTAATAATACGAGCATCAAATAAATCATGAGATACCCAAACAAGATGGATACCTTTTTCTCTGGCTTTTTCCTCGAACATACCATGCATACCATCCAAAGCCTTACATGCCATGTGCTCCCAAAGAATTACCATGTCTGCATTAAACTCTTCGCAGAATTCCCAAAGCTCATCCAAAAGAACTTTATATCCACCGTGAGTACGGTTTCTCATAATCATGTTTTCCGTAAGCATTGCCATATCGTAATATGCCTGTTCACGATTTTCCGGAGTATCTTCGTCCGCAATCATCTCCGTATTTACCATAGAAAGCATATCCGTAAGAGGTACAATTCCCCAGCAATTTAAAATCCATAACAGAAAATCCATATAGTAATGGGACTGCACGCCCCAGACAATGGCACGATGGCGATATTCTTTTGCCATCATCTTCTTTTCTCTAAATGCCTGTTCTGCAAGGGCAGTAAGCTTCTTATCTACTGTCTCGAATTCAGGAACCTTACCACAGATTGCCATATAGTTCGTCTCGGTATAAAGTGCAAGATTGGAACCAAATACCTGTGGATAATCGGTTTTATTCATATCCAACCATTCATTTCGACATTGGGTTGCTACGTTTACACGTTTTGCACATTCAAAATAGTAATCCCAATCCCATTTTTCACCTGTATGCTCTTCAATAAATTTAATACAGTTTCGAATCTCCTGGGCTGCGTATTCCTGAACATCCTCTTCCTTGTGTCGCAAAGGAGTTGCCAATTGAAAAATCGGAACATCATCTTCTAATTCCAAGCGCTTTGCAATGACACCATTTCCCATAAGAGAGCCATCACAGGTGGTGTTACACTGTACGGCACATGCACCTAAAATCGGAGCATCATCATCAATAGAAACACCAGCTTCTGCTTCCGGCATAGGACATACATCACCAGGAAGTCCATATTCCTGAGCCACGTCAATATAGTGCTCCGCTGCTCTCTGGTTCAAAAGAACGGATACGTAGGTAGAAGGAGTTTCCCTGGAAAGTCCCTTCAATGTAGGAAATCCCATCATAACTGCCGTCATCTCGTTTTCATCTACCAAAACTACCTTATCGGAAAACTTCTTATCATTTCCGATTCGACGGTCCCCTCTGAACAAACTATCCAAAAGCTTGGCTACGTCATATATAACCAAATCCTGCTCCAGGTGACACATCCGAAGATAGGGTCCACGCAACCCTTGGGTATGTCTGTCTACCATCATAGGAACTGCTAAATAATTTGCCATCCAACGATAGCGGAACATCGCTTTTACATTTCGAGGTTTCATAACAAACCTCGCAAGCTGTCCCATAATATAAAGCCATCTGGAGTAATCGTATAAGGTATCTTTCAGACCTCGCCACTCACGTCTTTTCCTGACACGCTTTCCTTCTACAAAAAATCTTCCTAAGGCCTCACCGCCGATTTCTTTAGCCATTGTGAACACCTCCCTGAATCTTTTTAATCTCAATACTTTCCACAAATGCCTGTACTCTTGTACGCATCTGTCCGGAAGCACCAATTGAATATGGTCTGTCTACCTGAAGTACCGGATAACCATAATCATCACGAAGCACTACGGTACCTACCATTCGCTCATAGGCCCATGGATCACAGAATTTCACCTGTTCGTAAATGACACCGTCAGCCTTGTACTCTTCTGCAAGAGAAGCAACATACTCTCTACGCCCTACAACCTTTGGTGTATCCCAGTATCTTGGGCAGGCACCACGCTTTTGATAGGCACGGCAGATCTGAGTCAGCGCATCCTCTTTTTCATTTAGAATTATTTCATCACGTCCCGG
>JAILJP010000046.1 GCA_024694625.1 Lachnospiraceae bacterium
CATTAATCATTTATTCGTAATCTTCCTTTCCTTATACTTTCCGTACATTAAAGAGTATACCCCAAGTATACGGGAATTGGGCGATGAATATTTAATCATCAATTCTTGCATAATTATACACCACTTTTACATAAAATCAACTATTTTTTATTTTCCTCTTGCTATAAATATTCATTTGTTGTAATATATCCCTTGGATGAACCCGGATTTATAATTTTCGTATAAACATTCATTTTTATTCGATAATTATCCATTTTACAAAGGCCGGTTTTCTTAACGCTAATAATTAAATTTAAATAAGAAAGGAAAAAGATTATGAAAGAAAAAGTAATTCTTGCATACTCAGGTGGACTTGATACAACTGCTATTATCCCCTGGTTAAAAGAAAACTATGATTACGAAGTAATCTGCTGTTGCATTGACTGTGGACAGGAAGAAGAATTGGATGGCTTGGAAGAAAGAGCAAAACTTTCCGGTGCTTCTAAATTATATATTGAAGATATCGTTGACGAGTTCTGCGACGATTACATCGTTCCCTGCGTTCAGGCCGGTGCCGTATACGAGAATAAATATTTACTTGGTACTTCCATGGCTCGTCCCGGAATCGCAAAGAAGCTTGTGGAAATCGCTCGTAAGGAAGGCGCTTCCGCTATTTGCCACGGCGCTACAGGAAAAGGAAATGACCAGATTCGTTTCGAACTTGGTATCAAAGCATTGGCTCCCGATTTAAAGATTATCGCTGCATGGCGTGATGATAAGTGGGATATGGATTCCCGCGAATCTGAAATCGAATACTGCAAAGCTCATGGAATCAACCTTCCCTTCTCTGCAGATCAGTCCTACAGTCGTGACAGAAACCTTTGGCATATTTCTCACGAAGGTTTGGAATTGGAAGATCCTGCCAACGAACCTGACTATGATCATTTGTTGGTATTGGGCGTTTCTCCTGAAAAGGCTCCTGACGAAGGTGAATATGTAACCATGACCTTTGAAAAAGGTGTGCCCACTTCCGTTAATGGAAAAGAAATGAAGGTTTCCGATATTATTCGTGAATTAAACCGTCTCGGTGGAAAGCATGGTATCGGTATTGTAGATATCGTAGAAAACCGTGTTGTTGGTATGAAGAGCCGTGGTGTATATGAAACTCCCGGCGGAACCATCTTAATGGAAGCCCATGACCAGTTGGAAGAATTGGTACTTGACCGTGCTACCATGGAAGTCAAAAAAGATATGGGCAACAAAATGGCTCAGATCGTTTACGAAGGAAAATGGTTTACTCCTCTTCGTGAAGCTGTTCAGGCTTTTGTGGAATCCACTCAGGAATATGTTACCGGTGAAGTTAAGTTCAAGCTTTACAAAGGAAACATTATTAAAGCAGGTACCACTTCACCCTACTCACTTTACAGCGAGTCTCTTGCAAGCTTCACTACCGGTGATTTATACGATCATCACGATGCGGAAGGATTTATTACACTGTTCGGCCTTCCTTTGAAAGTTCGTGCTATGAAGATGCAGGAATTAAACGAAAAATAGGACCCTAAGGAAAAACTCAAGATTACTGTTCAAAAAAAGACGAGGATGCTTCCTCGTCTTTTTCTAATGTCAATTATAAGAATATTTTTTAAACATAGGATTATTTTCTTCCGTAGATAGCATCTACTCCGTCAGCGAGACCGCATACCATAGTATTTTGATTTGCTGCATTTGACATATAGGTATCATCCCCGGGATTTGTCATAAAGCCCATCTCAATCAACGCGGTAGGCACGGTACTCCAGTTTGTACCGGTTAAGTCATCCCGAAGAGACAAGCCACGGTTTCTGATACCGGTTTTAGCACAATAGTGCTCCAACAACAATCGGGTCACATGTCCACAATCCGGTGACAAGTGTCCGATATAAGGATTTCCTGCTGAAGGATAAAGTCCACTGGCTCCACTGGCTGCGGAAGAAGAACTTCCATCCGCATGCAAGCGAATAGCAATATTACACTTATTTAAAGCCTCTGCCCTTTGTTTGTTGGATATATTGACATCATTGGTGGTTCTTGTCATTACCACCTGATAACCTCTGTTTTCCAGTTCCGCCTTAAGCTTCAATCCAACTTCCAGCGTCAACTGATACTCCGGTTTTTTGGTTACTACCCCACAGGTACCGCCGGCCACTTTGGTTTTTAAAACACCAGAACCGGGACCGTTTGGTTCTTTTCCGTAGTCACCTCTCACTTGATGTCCCGGGTCGATTCCAATTACAGCAATGGGTGTTATTTTTACCTTACAGGTAACTTTTTCTTTTTTCACCTTGCAGGTAATTTTTACGGTACCACATTTTTTTGCTTTTAGTTTTCCTGTTTTTTTATTAATGGTGGCAATGGATTTATTGCTTACATACCATTTTGCATTCTTCTTATTTACCTTGAATTTATAAGAAGAACCGGCCTGTAGTTTTTTCACCTTCTTTTTAAATTTAAGTTTTTTGGTTGTTGAGGCAGCCTGATACTCACTGCCACTGGTATAAACACTTTGGGCCTGGGTATAGACTCCACTGCTTAAAAAAGAAAAGCAAAGGAAACATACCGCAAGCATTACGCGACACATCTTCATTTTTTTCATATTACTCATACTCCTTAATGCTTTACTACTTTATTAAATTCGTAGGGTGTATTTTGATATACATAGTAGTTCAAAAAGTTGGTATACAAGGTATTGGCGTGAGATCTCCACTGAAGCATAGGCTTTTGCTCTGGATCATCATCAGGATAATAATTCTTTGGCAAATCCACATAATCCAATCCCTTCGCCATATCTCTTTTGTATTCCTTGTCTAGGGTATATCGATCATATTCAGGATGACCCATGCAATAGATTTCACTGCCATCTTCCTTCATACAAAGCAATAATCCTGCTTCTTCGGATTCCGCTAGAATCACCATATCTGAAATCTTTCTGACAGCATCCACATCCACTTCCGTGTTTCTGCTGTGAGGCACCAAAAAATAATCATCAAATCCTCTCACCAAAGGTACTTTTCTATGCTGTATCTTGTGGGAAAATACTCCAAAGACCTTTTTATCCAAAATCTTCTTTTTTACCCCATAGTAATGATACAATGCCGCCTGTGCTCCCCAACACAGGTATAAGGTAGAGGTTACATTGGTCTTTGCCCAATCCATTATTTCACAAACCTCATCCCAATAATCCACCTCTTCAAATTCCATTAATTCCACGGGAGCACCGGTAATAATCATTCCATCATAATTATTGTCTTTTACCTCTGAAAAGGTCTGGTAAAAGTTGATTAAATGCTCCTTTGGCGTATGAATGGCTTCGTGAGATTCCGTTGCAATAAAAGAAACATTGCACTGCAAGGGGGTATTGGAAAGCATACGTAAAATCTGTAATTCCGTATCTTCCTTTAATGGCATCAAATTTAAAATAGCAATTTCCAAAGGACGAATATCCTGATGCATTGCTCGGTCTTCGTCCATAACAAATATATTTTCCTTTTCCAATATGGAATATGCTGGTAAATCTCTTTGTGTACGAATAGGCATATGTTTCCATCTCCTTTTTATGTCGTAAAATATCTGCTTTTAGGTTTGAATTATAACATATTTTTCAAATCCGTTTCCGATAAAATAGGAATTCCCAAGGCATTAGCCTTGTCCAACTTGCTTCCTGCGGCTTCCCCGGCCAACAAATAATCGGTCTTTTTTGAAACGGAACCGGTGACTTTGCCACCGTTTTTTTCAATCAGAGCTGCAGCTTCCTTTCTACCCATGGTAGGAAGTGTTCCTGTAATAACAAAAGTCTTTCCTTCAAATACGTTGGAGTCCAAAGTCTCCTTTTCTTTGATTAAGTTTAACCCTAAGGTTTTTAATCGTTCCAACAACCGCTGATTTTCTGGCAATGCAAAATAGGTAAAGATACACTGCGCGGTAATCTCGCCAATATCCGCAACCTCTGTCATCTCCTCCACAGAAGCGTGGGCGATTTTTTCAATGTCACCAAAATGATTCAAAAGGGCTTTCGCCGCTGTTTTTCCTACATTTGGAATTCCAAATCCGGTAAAAAGACGATCCGCATCGTTGGATTTGGAGTCTTCAATTACCTGTAACAGCTTGTCGGTATTTTTTTCTTTACCGATAATGCCAAGTTCAATCAGTTCATCCCGCTTGTCTTTTAATTCGTAAATATCGGCAACATCTTTTATAAAGCCTTTGCGAACCAATTCTTCAATATAAACGGTACCAAATCCCTTCAAATCCATAGCATCCCGGCCGGCAAAGTTTATAATGTTTCTCTCCAACTGAGCAGGACAGGTAGCTGAGGTGCATTTGATATCCGCCGTATTTTCTTCCCTCAAGGTCTTTGCACCGCATACCGGACAAACATCGGGAATTTGATAGGTAACGCATCCGTCGGGACGTTTTTCCCTTACCACAGATTTAATCTTTGGAATAATTTCTCCGGATTTGTAAACCACAACCGTATCTCCGATTCCTACATCCAAATCATTGATAAAATCCTGATTATGAAGGGTTGCTCGAGAAACTGTGGTTCCACAAAGTCGTATAGGTTCAAACACCGCTGTTGGATTGATTCGTCCCGTTCTTCCTACGGAAAGCTCAATATCCAAAATCTTGGTTTCCTTTTCCTCCGGCGGATATTTGTAGGCAACCGCCCATCTGGGTACCTTCGCAGTGTTTCCCAGATACTCTCTTTGAGCATAGGAATTTACCTTTACAACTGCTCCGTCAATATCATAGGAAAGGTTTCCTCTGTTTTCTCCAATAAAGGAAATGGCATTCCATACTTCCTCAAAGGTATGACAGAGTTTATAGTCTTCAATAATGGAAATTCCCTGACTTTTCATATACTCATAAGCCTGGGTATGGGTAGCAAATTCTTTTCCCCGAACCTGTTGTAAATTAAAAATAAACAAAGACAGTTTTCTTTCTTTTACCACATCAGAGTCCAATTGACGCAAAGTTCCAGCGGCGCAGTTTCTTGGATTTGCAAAAACCTTTTTCCCAAGAAGTTCCTGACGTTCGTTTACAGCATCAAAATCCGCATTTTTCATGTATACTTCCCCGCGAATTTCAAGATACTCCGGCTGATCTTTTAATTCCTGAACCACATCATCAATCACTCTGGCATTTTCCGTAACATCTTCACCAAATTCGATTCCGTCTCCACGGGTCTCAGCCATTACCAATTTTCCGTTTTCATAACGAAGAGACATGGAAAGTCCGTCGATTTTATATTCCACAACAAACTCCGGATGATCCAATTTTTCTTCCATTTCTTCCACGAAGCTTTTTACTTCTTCCTTAGAAAACACATCCTGTAAAGATAACATGGGAACATTGTGTCGTACCAAAACGCCTGCTTCTCTTTTCGCCTTTCCACCCACGTGCTGGGTTGGAGAAGCTGCATCCACCAACTCCGGGAAATCTTTTTCTAACTGTTTCAGCTCACGCATCATCATATCGTACTCATAATCCGTGATTTCCGGTGAATCCTCATTGTAATAACGATTGCTGTGATATTCCAATGTTTCTCTTAATTCTTGTGCCTTGATTCTTGCTTCTTCTATCTTCATATATTACCCCGGTAATTATAATAATTGTTTTTTTAACTGTGCGATTTCTGCCTTGGTCAACTCACGATAACTTCCCTCTGCAATTCCATCTAAGGTGTAGTCCATAATACGAACACGTTTCAAGTCCCGAACATGATAATCCAATTCTCTGCACATTCGACGGATTTGTCGATTCAGCCCCTGTGTCAAAACAATGGAAAAAGTCTTATCATCCAACTTTTTCACCTTACAGGGCGCAGTTTTTTTGTCCAGTTCTGACAGATATACCCCTTGCTGCATATGCATCATAAACTGTCCGGTAATAGGCTTGTTCACTCGAACGACATACTCTTTTTCATGATAATTGGAAGCCTTTAAAATCTCATTGGTCAAATCTCCCTGATTGGTTAAAATCAAAAGTCCATGGGAGTCTTTATCCAAACGACCAACGGGATAAATACGGACCGGATAATGAAGAAAATCTATGACATTATCCTTTTCCCGTTTTTCTGCGGTGCAAACAATTCCTCTTGGCTTGTGAAACAAAAGAACAACTTCCTCTTCTTCTAAACAAACTTCTTTTCCATCTACAAAAACGTGCTGTCCTGGGAGTACTCTTGTTCCTGTGGTTACATATTCACCATCCACTGTCACCCGTTTGGCCTCTACCAGCTTGTCCCCTTCCCTTCGGGAACAAACTCCGGCTTCCGACAAATATTTATTGATTCGAATTCCTTTTTCATCCATAAAAATACTTCCTAAAATAAAACAAGAGAGTCTTCCCGAGGAAAACTCTCTCGCTGAAATAACTAATTATTGAGGTCCTAAAAACTCTGTCTTAATATAGCCTTCCTTACCATTATAGCTTACCTTTGTCCAGCCTTCTTCGTACTGCATAATTACTTCCACATACTCACCGGCATAAGCTAAAGCAACCTTGGAAGCGGTTTCGCTCATGCTTTCACGAATATTAACGGTGGTATACAAAAGAACCTTTTCACCAGCAGCATACAAAGCGGTATCTGTAGAAGCCTCTGTGGATTCCTCTGTAGTTTCTTCTGTGGTCTCTTCTGTAGTTTCTTCTGTTGCAGCATCTACTCTTTCCAAGTATTCGGTTTTGATATAACCTTCACTATCATTAAAGACAACCAAAGTCCATTCGCCCTCTTCGGAATAAGCCTTCAACTCTGTTCCAGCATCTACCTTGCCAAGGGATTCTGCATCTGTGGAAGCACTGGCACGAACATTTACCTTTTCGGTTACACGTACCTGATAAGCGTTTGCTTCTTTTTCTGCAGCTGCTTTTTCTGCGGCTTCAGCAGCAGCGGCATCTTCTGCAGCCTTTTTCTCTGCTTCTGCTGCAGCGGCTGCTTCCTCTTCTGCCTTCTTCTGCGCTTCTTCTAAAGCTGCCTTATAATCAGAAGCCCATTTTTGAATTGCCTGAGGAAGTGTCTCTGCGGTAAATGTATTAAAGTTTGCATCTGCCAACTGACGTTCGTTGTACTTCGCCTGTACATCCGCCTGAAGGGCAAGCAAATCATCCTGCTGTTCAAATTCAGCAATCAATGATGAAATGGTAGGATCCATATCGTATTCATTGTTCTGCTGGTTAAATGCACTGTACACATTGTTGATTACCAAAGCGCCGGTTTCTTCGTTTTTCACCACATAGAAGAAATCCAATCCCGGTGCTGCAGTTTCAAGTCCGGCAAAATGAATCTCTACTTCTGCTGATACCAAATAAGAGTCGCTGTCCACACCTCTTTTTGAATACACACTAATAACATCATAGGAATCAATGTAATCTGACAAAAAGGTGATGTAGCTCTTTTCTGCATCTGATACGGGATATGCTACCGTAACCAATGTATCCAAATCATTGTCTGCACAAGCAGTGTAATAGCTCTTTAATAAAGAAGTAATCTCTGAATCAGTATCTTCTTCACTGTAGGACTGGTAAGCTCCTGATAAAGGATTGGAGTCTGCTGCGGAATTATCCGTACCAAGCGCCAACAAAACTACCATCAAAACACAAACAACACCTGCTCCGAAATAACGCTTCTTTTCTACTACAAAATCTATACAACTAAAAAATATTTCTTTTATCTTATCCATATCTATATCCTTTCCTTTTTACGAAACACTATAGACGAAATGTAGACGACTGGATTCGAACCAGCGATCTTCAGAGTCGGAGTCTGATGCGTTATCCAACTACGCTACGCCTACATAGGGCAAAAAAGCCTTATATATATTAACAAAAGGCCTATCATAAGTCAATGTGAGATAGGATTTCCTCCGCAATCGCTTCTATGGTTTTTCCGTCTACATTTACGGTAATATCTGCCACTTTTTCATAGAAAGGCTGACGTTCATCCAAGAACTTTTGGATGTCTTCCACTGTTTTTTTCCCTTCCAAAAGAGGACGCTTGTTGTTTCGGCTGACACGTTCCAAAATTGTTTCCGGCGAAGCGGATAAAAGCACAACCGTACCACCCTTTTTAATCTCTGCCTGATTTTCCTCTTTTGTGGCAACTCCGCCACCACAGGCAACCACCAAGTGTCTCTCATTGGTAAGTTTTTTCACCACGTCTCTTTCCACCTGGCGAAAATACGCTTCCCCTTTTTTTGCAAATATATCAGAGATTTCCATCCCTTCCTGCTCTACAATAAGCTCATCCGTATCTAGGGTTTTCCATCCTAGCTTTTGATGAAGTTCTCTGGAAACAGCGGACTTTCCCGCCCCCATAAATCCAACTAAATAAATATTATTCATTTGTCTCTCCGTAATATTTATGAATAAAAGAAAGTACTCTTTCTAATTCTTCTCTTGGCATTTGACCCGGTGCAGAGTTTTTTCCAAATGAACCAAAGGTAATGCATGAGCCAAAAATCTCACCGGATATTCTGGTAATCATTCCAAGACTTCCCATAGACATGGTTACAATAGGAATGTTTTTGTTTTCTTTGCGAAAATCATCCGTCACCTGTAACAAGGCCAACACATCCGAAACACAGTTTGGCATAACTGCAAGTTTTACAATATCCGCATCGCCATCTTTCATTTGCTCTAAAAGAGTGGACATCACCCCCACTTCAGGAGTCTCCTCAAAATCATGATGGGACGTAATTACCAAAGCTCCCCGTTCCTGAAGTTTTTTAATCAACCGCTCCGGATGTTCAAAGGTAAAAAATTCCACATCTATAAAATCTGCGGCATGAACCCCGGACATGGAAACCAACAGATTTGAAATCTCCTGGGGTGAGAAGTCGCAGTTTCCCCCCTGAGCCTTGGAACGAACCGTAACCAAAAACACAGTTTGTTTGGTTAAATCCCGCAAGATTTCCAACAGGGATTTCACCTTTTCAATGTCCCCTAAATCCTCATAAAAATCTACTCTCCATTCTAACATTTCCACATCCATATCCACTAAATCACGGGTTCTGGAAATGATTTCTTCCTTTGTGGTTTCAATAATTGGAACGCAAACAAGAGGCTTCTTATTATCAATGTATCTTCCCTTTACGATTACCGGCATATTTCCTCCATTAATCTGCCATATCGGCAACTTCCAATATCAATCTCTCTGTATCTTCCCAACCAAGACATGCATCTGTAATGGACTGTCCGTAGGTCTGATGATCGGAAATAGGCTGATTTCCTTCTACCAAATAACTTTCCACCATCACACCCTTTACCAAGGATTTGATCTCATTGGAATAACGACGGTTATGCATTACTTCACGGACAATTCGAATCTGTTCTTTAAACTGTTTATTGGAATTGGAATGGTTCGCATCCACAATACAAGCCGGGTTCACCAGTTCCATTTCTTCATACATATTATGCAAACGAATCAAATCTTCGTAGTGATAATTCTGTGTAGTATTTCCGTGTTTTGACACTGCTCCTCTTAAAATGGTATGTGCCAAAGGATTTCCGGAGGTCTTTACTTCACTGCCTGCAAATGTAAAATGATGACCGTGCTGTGCAGCATAAACGGAATTCAACATTACGGAATAGTCACCGGATGTGGGATTTTTCATTCCACTGGCTACATCAAATCCGGATACCACCAAACGATGGTGCTGATCTTCCACACTTCGTGCCCCTATTGCAACATAGGAAAGCAGATCATCTACATAAGGCCAGTTTTCCGGATACAACATTTCATCTGCTGCGGTAAGATGGGTTTCTTCCATAGCACGAAGATGCATCTTTCGTACGGCAATCAACCCTTCCACCATATCCGGCTTTGCTGTGGGATCTGGCTGAGAAGCAATTCCCTTATATCCACTTCCTGTTGTTCTTGGTTTGTTGGTGTAAATACGAGGCACAATATAAACTCTGTGCTGAACCCGCTCTGCCACCTTTGCCAAACGGTTAATGTATTCGCATACGCTGTCTTCATTATCTGCGGAACAAGGTCCCACAATCATCAAAAAGCGATTGTCCTTACCAGTAATAATATCCGCAATTTCCCTGTCTCTTTTTGCTTTGATTTCCTGTAATTCTTTTGAAACCGGAAAACGTTCTTTAATCTCTTCCGGTGTAGGCATTTTCGCAATGTAAGTAAAACTCATCTTTCTTTCCTCGCAATCTTATGTCAAATTTCTTCTCTCAAACCCCCGAATCCAATTCTTCATTTATAAAAAACAACTTTTTTTGATTTCATCAATGGGCATTTTTTTACCTGTCCAAATCTCAAAGGCCGCTGCTCCCTGATACAAAAGCATAAACTCACCGTTTTGATAGGTTGCTCCTGCATCTTTGGCATCCTGCAATAATGTGGTCATCGCCGGATGATAAATAATATCCGAAACAAATAAATCCTTTCGCAAATACTCCTTTGGTACCAAAGATCTCTTATCATCTTCCATCCCTACATTGGTTGCATTTACCAGCAATTGGGAAACATCTATGGCTTCTTTTAAAAGTGCCATATCCGCCATATCGCAAACTTCCAACTGACAGGAAGTCGCATCCTCCACTTTTTTTGCAAAGGATAGGGTTTCCTCAAAAGAAGCATTCATTCTTTTAAAGATATATATTTTTTTTGCTCCATCCAAGGCACTTTGCGCAATAATAGATTTCGCAGCTCCTCCGGCCCCTAAAATCGTAATGACTTTATCTCGGATATAAAAATCCTTTTCCTTTAAGGAGTCTACAAAACCAATTCCATCGGTGGTGGTACCAAACAGACATCCATCCTGATTGACCACGGTGTTTACCGATTCCGTCAATTCACTGATTTTTGAAATTTTATCCAAATAGGGAATCACTGCCCGTTTGTGCGGCATGGTGAGATTAAAGCCTTTTGCGTCAAACAATCGAAGGGCGGCTACCGCTTCACCGATTTGTTCTTCTTTTACATCAAAGGCCAGATATGCATAATCCAGTCCCAAAAGAGAAAATGATTCATTATGCATTTTCGGAGATATGCTGTGTTTCACCGGATGTCCCAACAAACACATGAGTCCGGTGTGTCCTGATAATTCTAATTTCATTTTTTCATCCTTTTTCTTTCTTCCGCCCTTTATGATACCACAAAACGACGAGGAAAATGCAAATTTATTTGTCCCGGAAAAGAAATGACCCGATGGGAAATCCCACCGGGTCTGAATAAAGATGTAACGCAAGCCACCTTATTTATGTTCTTGTACATATCGTGCAATATTGGATGCATTCACAAATTTTTCGGAATGATCGCCTTCTACAACCACCAGTGTAGGTGCCTGCATAATGCCATACTGTTCGGTAAGTTCCGGTTCTTCTTCCGCATCGATTACCACGTAGTCTTCATCTCCAAGAAGCTCTTTTGCCTTTGCACAGTTTGGACAGGTCTTTGTGGTAAACAGGTATCTGGCAGTAACCTTTGGTGTAAAGGTAAGCTCCGTCATTTCCTGGTGATTACCTTCGGGCACTTCTTCCACAACACTTTTTTTCGCAGCGGTCACATCGATTTTTGAATGTTCCACATCGTAAAGTTTTCTGTTTTTGTATTCCTGAATCTTTCCTTCGTTCCAGTTTTGTACCGGACGATAATATCCGGTGATTCTGGAATAAATCTCGGTACGTGCGCCACAGGTAGGACAAGTCGCCTGCTCTCCTGCCAAGTATCCATGTTCTTTACATACGGAATAGGTAGGTGACATGGTGTAGTAAGGCAGCTTGTAGTTTTGGGCAATGGTGCGAACCAGTTTTGCCGCTGACTGCCAGCTAGGTAACTTTTCTCCCAAGAATGCATGGAATACCGTACCTGAGGTATAAAGGGTCTGCAATTCATCCTGAACATCCAAAGCATCAAAAATATCTGCTGTGTAATCCACAGGCAAATGAGATGAATTGGTGTAGTAAGGAGTATCCCCTTCATTTCCTGCTGTAACAATATCAGGGAAACGTTCTTTATCATGTTTTGCCAAACGATAGGTGGTAGACTCTGCGGGAGTTGCCTCCAAGTTGTACAAATCACCGTATTTTTCCTGATAATCAGAAAGACGTTCTCTCATATGATTTAAAACATCTTTGGTAAACTGCTGTGTCTCTTCGTGAGTCAAATCCGCCTTTAACCAAGATGCGTTTAAGCCCACTTCGTTCATACCGATTAAGCCGATGGTTGAGAAATGATTGTTAAAGGTTCCTAAATAACGTTTGGTATAAGGATAAAGACCTTCTTCCAAAAGTTTGGATATAACATCACGTTTCATCTTTAAAGATCTGGCAGAAATATCCATCATGCGATCCAAGCGACGGTAGAAATCTTCTTCATCGGTGGCAAGATATGCAATTCTAGGCATATTAATGGTAACAACACCAACGGAACCGGTACTTTCACCGCTACCAAAGAAACCGCCGGACTTTTTACGAAGTTCTCTTAAATCCAGTCTTAAACGGCAGCACATGCTTCGAACATCGGAAGGTTCCATATCGGAATTGATGTAGTTTGAAAAGTAAGGTGTGCCATATTTTGCTGTCATTTCAAATAACAACTTGTTGTTTTCTGTTTCTGACCAGTCAAAATCTCTGGTAATGGAATAGGTAGGAATTGGATACTGGAATCCACGTCCGTTTGCGTCACCTTCAATCATAACTTCCAAGAAGGCACGGTTGACCATATCCATTTCCTGTTTACAATCTTTGTATTTGAAGTCCTGCTCTTTTCCACCTACAATTGCAGGAAGTTCTGCCAAATCAGCAGGCACAGTCCAGTCCAAGGTAATATTGGTAAACGGTGCCTGTGACCCCCATCTGCTGGGAGTGTTCACTCCGTAAATAAAGGACTCAATGCATTTTTTCACTTCTCGATAGGTCAGATTGTCAGCCTTTACAAAAGGTGCCAAATAGGTATCGAAGGAGGAAAAGGCCTGTGCGCCTGCCCACTCATTTTGCATAATTCCGAGGAAGTTTACCATTTGATTGCAAAGCACGGACAAATGCTTTGCGGGAGCCGAAGTAATCTTTCCCGGTATACCGCCCAGGCCTTCTTGTATTAATTGTTTCAATGACCATCCGGCACAATATCCTGTTAACATGGATAAATCGTGGATGTGAATATCTGCATTTCGGTGAGCGTTGGAAATCTCCTGATCGTAAATCTCGGATAACCAATAATTTGCAGTAATGGCTCCGGAATTTGAAAGAATCAAACCACCCACAGAATAGGTAACGGTAGAGTTTTCTTTTACTCTCCAGTCTTCCACTTTTACATAACTGTTTACCACATCTTTGTAATCCAAAATCGTGGATTTCATGTTACGCATTTTTTCTCTTTGTTTACGATAGAGAATATATGCCTTTGCAACCTCCGTATAACCGGTTTGCTCCAATACATGTTCTACACTGTCTTGAATGTCTTCCACATAAATCTTATTCTCTTTAATCTTTTTCTGAAAATCCGCAGAAACGCGTAAGGATAAAAGACCTAAGATATCATCGTCATACTGCATCTCTGTAGCCTTAAATGCTGATTCAATGGCAGTATGAATCTTCCCCAAATTAAAATCGGTAACTTTACCATCACGTTTTACAACTTCAAACATTCCCCTAATCTCCTTATATTTGATTACTTTTCACTCTTTATGTCCGAAAAATATAAGCCGCATTTGTGATTATTTTAGCACCAAATATAGGTAAGGTCAATATGCAAAACCACTATATATTGTGTTTTTTATTTTAAAAACACCATTTCCCCTACAAAAAACGGGGCTTTCGCCCCGATACTTTTTATACAATTTAATTTTATATATCTTTAAACTCTGGAATTTAAAAAAATTAGTTCTTTTAACACGTCAGCATCAGAAGGATATTCCGTAATGTATGCATTTGCAACTTCTAAAGCTTTTGCAAAATCTCCCATATATTCCAATGCACCGATTTCGTTTTTCATAAGCTGTTTTTTGTTTGGAACACTGTCCAACCCAAGACCTTTTTCGTATGCTTCATAGGCCTTTTCATATTCACATTGTTCCATATAAATATCACCCAAAACCTGCTGACCTACAGAGGTTGTCTTGGATTCTTTGGCAAAAGAAGAAAGCACTTCGTTTGCAGCTTCTTCATCACCACTGCCACGATAGGCCTGCGCCAAATAAATATTGGCTTCATCATTTCCTTTTTTCACAGAACTGGTCAATACCTTTTCCGCAGCATCATATTGTTCCAAAATCAGATAGATACGTCCGCGCCACAGCAACTGCTCCGCAGTATCCCCTTCAATTTCCAAAGCAAGGTTCAAAAACTCCAAGCCTTCATCACGGTAATTGGAAGCATTTAAGTTTTCATAGATTTCGATGTAAAGCTCGTAATCATTATTCGAAACCTTAACCGCCTTTTTGTAATCCTTTAAGGCCGGTTCTAATTCCCCTTCTTTTAAATAAACATTTCCGCGAAGGTAATAGGCATAGGGATCTGCCTCATCATAAGTAATGAGACCGCTATAGGTCTCAATCGCTCCCGCCATATCTGACAATAAATATAAAACAGCCCCTTTATAATAACAAAGATCTACTTCTCTATCGGTCACCTTTCCTCCCGCCAATGCCAAGGCTTCGTTTAACTGGGAAAGCGCCTGATCATATTCACCTGCACCAATATTTTCAATAGCAGATGTTTTCAATGCATTTTGTTGTTCTACCTTTTTTGATGTACATCCTGTAAAAAGTACCAACGCAGACAGGACCACTGCAGCTAATCTCATTTTTTTCATAGGGCAAGTATACCATAAACTTTCTCCCTTATGATATAATATTTTGCAAATGAATTAGGGAGAATTCCCGGGGAGGTTTTTATGTACGATATAAAGGATATTTCCTTGGCTCCCTCCGGAGGACACAAGATTGATTGGGTCAGAAAAAACTGTCCCCTCCTTCGTTCTCTGGAGAGTGATTTTTCAAAAGAAAAGCCCTTTAAAGGAATAAAAATTGCATTGTCCGTTCATTTGGAAGCAAAGACTGCTTACCTGTGCAAGGTGTTGGCTGCCGGCGGTGCCGAGATGTTTATTACCGGTTCCAATCCCCTGTCCACCCAGGATGATGTAGCTGCTGCTTTAGCCAAAGAGGGATTAAATGTATTTGCCAAATACAACTGCAGCGAAGAAGAATACTTTAGCTGTATTGAAAAAGTATTAAAAAACCATTGCAATATTATTATTGATGACGGTGGGGATTTGGTAAATATGCTTCATACGAAGCTTACCGACGAAATCCAATACGTGATAGGCGGATGTGAAGAGACCACCACCGGCATCATTCGATTGAAAGCCATGGCAGCGCAAGAAAAGCTGCAGTTTCCCATGGTAATGGTAAATGACGCCGACTGCAAACATCTTTTTGACAATCGCTATGGCACAGGTCAATCCGTTTGGGACGGTATCAATCGCACCACCAATTTGATTGTGGCAGGAAAATACGTAGTGGTTGCCGGCTATGGCTGGTGTGGAAAAGGTGTTGCCATGCGCGCCAAAGGATTAGGAGCAAAGGTGATTGTTACAGAAGTGGATCCCGTTAAGGCAATTGAAGCGGTAATGGACGGATTTGAAGTCATGCCTATGAATGAGGCTGCCAAAATCGGTGACTTCTTTGTGACCGTTACCGGTTGTGCCGGAGTAATTACCGAGAAGGATTTCCTTGAAATGAAAAATGGTGCCATTCTTTGTAACGCAGGACATTTTGATGTGGAAATCGATATGGCCGGCCTTCGTAAAATGGCCCTTTCCACCATCGACCAACGTCAAAACATTGTTGGCTACGAAGTAAAAAAAGACACCTTTATCTATGTGTTGGGAGAAGGGCGTCTGGTAAACTTAGCCTGTGGCGATGGACACCCTGCAGAGATTATGGATATGAGTTTTGCCATTCAGGCACTTTCCGCTAAATATCTTGCAGAACACAAAAACGAAATAAAAGAAAAACTCATCCCTGTTCCAAAAGAAGTGGACTTGGCCGTTGCCAACCGGAAGTTAAACTTCCTAGGTATTTCCATCGACACTTTAACGAAAGAACAGGTTGCATACTTAAATAATTCAGAGGTTTAATACGTGGAAGCAGAGTCGATTATTCAAATTATATTTTTAATACTGTTGCTGATTCTATCAGCCTTTTTCTCATCAGCAGAAACCGCACTGACCACAGTCAGTGAAATCAGAATCAAAACCATGGCCCAGGAAGGAAACAAACGGGCGAAAACGGTCCAAAACATCATTTCCGATTCCCCAAAGATGTTGTCTGCCATTTTGATTGGAAACAACATTGTAAACCTGTCCGCTTCTTCCCTTGCCACTACTTTGGCAGTGAAATTTTTGGGCAGTTACGGAGCCGGAATTGCCACCGGTATTTTGACATTTTTAATCTTGATTTTTGGAGAGATCACTCCAAAGACTATGGCAAAACTAAAAGCCGAGGATATGTCTTTAAAATACGGAGGTATCATTTGGCGATTAATGTGGTTGCTGACCCCTATTATTGCCGTTGTAAACTTTTTGGCCGGCGGTTTAATGCGTGGCTTGGGCGTAAGCAAGGAAGACGTAAACTCCGGTTTGACTGCTACTGAGATTAAAAACATTGTGGAGTCAAGCCACGAAAACGGCACGTTGGAAATTGATGAACGAAATCTTATTTATCAATATATCGATTTTCAGGATTCCTATGCAAAGGAAATCATGATTCCCCGTATTGATATGACCACCATTGAAGAGTCCTGGTCTTACGAAGAGATTATGGAAGAATACGAAAAAGACAAATACACCCGTATGCCGGTGGTGGGGTCTGACAAAGAGGAAATCGTAGGTATTCTAAATATGAAATCTCTCCTCTCCTATCGTCAGGGCACAAAGTTTCATATCAAAGAATATATGCAGGAAGCCTTTTTTACCTATGAGATGAAGCATACCTCAGAACTCTTTGAACAGATGCGCCGAGGCCATATCAGTTTGGCAATTGTATTGGACGAATATGGTTCTGTGGTCGGAATGGTTTCCTTTGAAGATTTATTGGAAGAACTTGTAGGAGAAATCCGTGACGAATTCGACGACGACGAAGAAGACGATTTGATTCAGATTGATGAGTTAAACTTCGAAGCTTTGGGTACCGCCA
Organism: Lachnospiraceae bacterium; assembly: GCA_024694625.1. Classification (GTDB taxonomy): domain Bacteria; phylum Bacillota; class Clostridia; order Lachnospirales; family Lachnospiraceae; genus JAILEN01. The sequence continues at coordinate 17,172 of JAILJP010000046.1, forward strand.
ATCTGGAAGACTTGATGCACAAGCTTCGCTTGGATATTTCTTCCGAAGACTATGATACCATCGGCGGATTTTTAACGGGAGAATTCAACCATTTCCCCGAAGTCGGCGAAATGTATCTAACCCCTGTGGGAGCCCGATTCCGAGTAGCGGAAATCGACGGAAACCGTATCACAAAGGTTCAAATTCGCTTGGCGGATAAAGTGCCGATGCAGGAAGATTTGGACTTAAACGGCCCTCCCATTGAACTTTATAACACGGAAGATGAAACAGAGGACTAAACCTTTTCCAGCTGCTCCAACAAAGCCTCACAAGCCGAGCGAATCTGTCGATACACGCCACTGAAATCTCCTGTATACCAGGGATCATCCACATCCTCTGAGGAGCCTGTAAAAGTCATCATCTTATAAATCTTATTTTCCGGATCTCCCCCGGCAATTCGATTCATATTACGAATATTTGCTGTGTCCATACCAATCAAATAATCGTAATCCTCATAATCCTCCGGCGTCATCTGACGTGCCCTGTGAGGCACTACAGGGATGGCCTGGCGCTTTAGTTCGGATACCGTTCCGTAATGGGGACCATTTCCGATTTCTTCTCTGCTGGTTGCAGCAGAATCAATTTCATAATGCTCTGCCACACCCTTTTGTTCCACTAAATATTGCAGTACAGACTGCGCCATTGTGGATCGGCAGATATTGCCGTGGCAGATGAATAATATTTTTATCATAGTATTGTAAACCCTCTGTTTTCCTTGATTTTTCCGGGTTTGCGGCACATTTTCGGCAGAATGATTTTCTCCGTTTCTTGGCATATCTTGGCATAAAAAGTTGTAAATTTGCCATCAAAAGTTGTAAAAAAAGTTGTAAATTTGAATTCCGTACATCTCACTATTACTGAGCCTTTGATAATCGTTCCATCTCTTCCTTTGCATCGTCAAACGTTAGATGTGTATAGGTATTTAATGTAACACCTATATCCGAATGCCCCATAATGTACTGAAGCGTCTTTGGGTTCATTCCTGACTTTGCCATATTCGAACAGAACGTGTGCCTACAAACATGTGGTGTAATCTTTGGCATCTGAATCTTATAGATGCCATTGTACTTCTCTACAACGTGCTGAAAGTATTTCTCCCAATGAAGGGCAACCATAGGCATCCCATTCTTATCGAGATAA
>JAILJP010000057.1 GCA_024694625.1 Lachnospiraceae bacterium
CACCTGACTACCATTTTTGGTAATATCCATAACTTCTTTCCATGTATCTCTCATTGTACGAAGGTGTTTTAATACTTCTTCCAGCATTTCCACATCTTTTTTGGAATTTGCCTGGATGAGGCGATACATAAGATAATCGTACACCTTGTCAAAATCCTTCGCTACTTCATATTTAAAGTCCAGCGTTCTTTGGAACTCACCTATAATCTTTTCCGCTTTTTGGATATTGGTGTTTGCTTTTAAATAATCCTTGTTTTCAATTGCTACAATAGCAATGTTGCAAAACTTAATTGCGCCTTCATAAAGCATAAGGGTAAGCTCCGCCGGGGAAGCCATTGTCACTTTATTCTGTGCATATGCATTATATACATTTGCTCGAGTCATTTAATAATCCTCCTAGTCCTTTAGGATGTTCCCATAAGTGATGATAAAGCAGATGTACTGCTTTGCATCTGTGCCAGCATTTTTTCCATAGTTGAAAACTGACTGTAATAACGATCCTCCAAATCAGATATCTTATCTTCCCAAGTGGAAATCAAAGTCTTGTAACTAGCAATATCCTTGGTCATCTGCTTATCGTTGTAGATGGAGTAAGTAGATTTCAAGGTTGTACCCTTCATCTTATTATCCAGTTCTTTATAAAGTCCTGTAGTAAGCTGCTTCATAAACTCCACAACATCGTCCGGATTATTCTGGATTGCATACAGCAGCTTGTCGTCCTTGCCCTTTGATACGTCATCCTCCGAATCACCTGCAATATGGAATGCATACTGTTCATTCTTTGAAGCATTCAAGAAGCCTAATGTTTCTATTCCGAAACTTCCCAAAGAATATGTCGTACCATTTACTTCATAAGCCTGAATCATAGAAGATGACATTGCTGTGATAATGCTTCCCAAGGTGGAATCTTTACGAAGGAGTGCATTTTTCACCTTTTCTTCCCATTTTTCCACTTCACTGTCGGACATTTCAGCCTTTTCTTCATCCGTCAAAGGCTCGTATCCGCTTGCAGAATCTGCATTGTAAAGAGTACTGATTTCGTTGATAACTTCATTATACTCTTTAAGGAAGGACTTGATTTCATCATAGATTCCCTGACTATCTACATCTGTAGAGAGAGTAATCTCTTCATCATCAGCAGTAACACCTGTAGCCTTAATGGAAAGTCCATTAATGTCAAAGGTATTCGAGCTGGATGTAAATTCTGCGCCATTTAAAATAATGGTTGCATCAGATGCATTAATACGGGTTGCATATTTTCCGGAAGTATCACCGGAATTATCTTCAGCGTTTGCCAATGCATCGATTGCCATCTGAATCTTCTCGGTAATCTTTGCTGCTTCTGTAGATACATCAAATCCTTCATCTAAATATGCAGTCTTTCCCAAATCCCAATAGCTGTTATCACTGATTAACTGATTGTTTGCTGTAATAGTATTATCAATAGCAGTAATACGATCCGCAACAGTAACAGTCTCTCCATCTACTGTTGTTACATATTCACCATTTTCTTTCAAAAGATAATGCTCTGCATTTGGACTGGTGCCTAATTCTTCCCCATCACCATCATAGGATTTTACATTCTTGACGTTTTCATACAAAGTATCCAAAGCTGAGGTATCTTCCGTAGTCTCACCGTCAACTTCTTTCGATGTAATCAGTCCCAGTTCTTTTGCAAGTGACTTTGCTTTTTCTGTTACTGTAGCCCAAGAAGCATATCCTTCATTATCGTTTGTGATTTCAAATGTTCCATCACCATTTTCCTTGATGTAGGCATAATTCGATTCACCATACTTCAACAGACGCAAAAGATCTTCCGCCTTCTGAGCCTTCTCCGGATCGTCTGCGTTTGCATCTCGAAACTCCTGAATCGCATCCCAGGATTTAGAGTACTTTAAGTCAGCATTCAACTCGCTTTTTTCTGTTTCCAATGCCGCGTTGCTTGCGTATGCATCCTTTAATGTGGTTAAAAGAGACTCAATCGACGCCTGAGTTGCAGACGCATCAAAGGTCGTACCATCCTCTCCATACACCGCGTAACTCTTCATCTTGGTATAAGCTGCTTTATCTGCATCGGACATCTTTGCAGTCTGAAGTCCCAATGCTTTGATTGCAGCCAAACCATCAGAAGAAGATGCTGTCAAAGAAAAGTCATTATCTACTCCTGTATCTTTTGCACTTACAAAAATACGCTGATTATTGGAATCATAAGAAGCTTTTACTCCAGCCTTGTTTAAAGATTCCACAAACTGATCAATCGTAGTGGAAGAATCAATCTCAATATCCTTGGAACTGTCACCTACGCGTACACTGATGGTAGACGAACCTCCTGTATATCCAAGGCTGGCTAGGGTGGAACTTCCTGAAGTACCACTGTCTAATTTGGCACCGGTAATATAACCGGATTTTGCCAATTCCTTAATCTGCAACGTTTGCATGCCGTTAATGGCAGAAGAACTGGCAGTAACCGTTGCCTTCGTAGGGTCCGATACTGTAGTTTTTCTAAGATTATATGCAGATGAAAAGCGCAGATTGCTGGCTTTGTTATAAAGGCTATAAACCTTTGTATTAATGGCTTTATACGCCTCTTCCTTCCATTCCAGCTTGGTCTTTGCTTTTATATATTTATTTTTCTTTTCAACCTGTGTAGATACCAGAGCAGATACAATGGATTCTGTATCTAATCCCGATACCATACCGGATACTCGAATTCCTGATCCCATAGGATTTCCTCCTTATCTCTTTTCATCAACCAGGAGACCCGCAATTTCCCAAGCCTTGGCAATCATATCCAAAGTTTTCTCCGGGGGAAGTTCTTTGATAACTTCCTTTGTCTCCTTGTTAACAATCTTAATCGTGACACGATTTGTTGCCTCATGAATACCAAAAACTGCCTCTGTTCCCTGGGCGTTCTTATTAATCTCGGCCACAGTTTTTCGAATCTGTTCCTGAGTCGGTTCCTTTGCTACCCGCTCCTTATCTGAGGATGCGGATGTCACCTCGTTATTGGTTTGAAAATTCTCGACAGATGGTGCCGCAACTTCCGCTCCACTTGTTTCTACTACCTTTGCCGGTGCTGAACTTGGCTTCACCACTGAACTTCCCTGTTCCGGTCGGGAAACCCCCATACTTGATTTTATCTCCATTTTATACACCTCCATGTGTCCTTGCCTTAAATGGCAAAAAAACTATAGAATCAGCTACTTCTAAAATTTGTATCGGTACAAAACAAAAAAACTTTAGAACTTTTACAAAAAAAGTCCTAAAGTTTTTCTATTTAAAAAAGACTCTTTAATACTTCCAAGCTGTCTGAACTCATAGACTCCTTGTTTTCTTCCTGAATCTGCAAATATACTTCCTTACGATATACAGGAACTTCCTTCGGCGCTGAAATGCCGATTTTCACCTGATCACCACGAACTTCGAGGATGGTAATCTCAGTATTATTGTTAATCATAAGGGATTCACCCTTTTTTCTTGTTAAAGCTAACATACTTATTCACCTCCCCTTTCTTTCGCATTCTTCAAAATCTCATAAACAGGGAAGCGAACATCTACATCGTCCTCAACAATAATCTGTCCACCCTTTAAATTATCTGTGTTGATAATAATGGGTGCTTTTAAATTGATGGTCATATCCTCAATGTTCTTGGGAACCTTAATCGTTACCAAAACATAAAGATTGTCCTCTGTCAGTTCTCCCAATGGTGCCAACAGTTCATCATTCACAGTCGGATTATAATCAGAAACAATTTCCCCCGGTGCAATTACAGGCAACGCAAACTGAGGTTCATCCAAAGACTGAAACCACATAATCGTAGCCTTTCCTTCTTTTTCTGTGTCATAAATGATGGTGAAACGTTTTAAGTCAGGAAATCCCACGATACCCTTATCCAGTGTGATGATTTTGTCATCCTGAATCTCTATCTCACCAAATAATCTTGTGTTTACCTTCATGATTCAATCTTCTCCTTTTTTACTTATAAAATCACCCTAAGCAACTTACTTATATTTTAGCACTTTATGCACCCATAACATAGAACAATATTTAGATATAATTCAAAAGTGTCTGCTGTCCCAGTTTTCCTGCTGCAGTTAAAGAAGACTGGTATGCGGTGTAGGCTGCCGTGTACTTAATGATGATTTCTGACAAATCCAAATCATCATTGGTGGACTGCAACTCTTCCACCGTCTCCTGCTGGTTATTCATACGGGTCTTTGTCATAGCAAGCTGGTCTCCACGACATCCGATGGCGGTAATCGCAAGGTTTACATCTTCCAGATAGCTATCTACACTTCCTAAAAGTTCATTATATCTTTTTTGCAGATTATCGTTTGCATAATCAGCTTCTTTTTCCGCTGCCTCTAAAAATTCATTTAATTCATCTTTATATGCAGCATATTGATCTTCTTCCAACATGGATTTAATCTTGCTCACCTTGTCATTGGCAGTAATGGCCTTTTGTACAATATCAATCATATCTCCCATATCCTGGTAGATATCATGATTCATAAACTCATTGGCTTCCATATTTACATTTAATTCCTGATTGGCAGCCACAGTATAATTGATATCATAATTGATGGCATTTCCGTTGGCGTCCAGTTTTTCGTAGTTGATTCCCACACCTGTAGTTACTCCATTGTAAACATCTGCTGCATTCATGGTCGCGGGGTCATATCCTCCTACACCGGCTCCAGTAGAATTTGTAAGCTGTACACAGTTAAAATAGTATTCCGGTCGAAGTTCTCCGTTTTGAAAGCCCGTCTTTGTATAATCTGTGCTAAAGGAAACATCATCGGTCAAAAACGCTGCAGAAATGGTATTACCCATAACCATCTCACCAGTTTCCTTAATAACTACCAAATCATTATCCCCAACCGTCTTGGCTTTGTCTCCGTTTTGGAAGGAATACTCCGCCCAATCAGCCTCATTTTCAAAAACAAAAATGTTTCCGGCAGTATATCCGCTGTTATTCGTTCCATCAGATGTGGTCATTGTTACAGACTGGTAAGACACTGTATTTCCATTTCCATCTGTAAAGGTCTGTGTATTCGCAGTATCATTTAACCCTGTAGTTGTGTATTCCACGCCGCCTTTCGTAAAAGAAAAGCCGTTGATTGCATCTATATCGTCATAAGCAAAGCGTAGTACATTGTAGTCCGTTTCCTGTACATCCATGGAATCTAAATCGCCATGCAATGATGTAACCTGAGTAGGTGTAGCCGGTACTGTTACTTCATTTGTATAAAACCGCTTCTGGTAAACATCATCCGCCTTCTTGGGTTCCGTCAAATTATAGGAAGTCTTTGTATCATTTTCTGTAAATGTCAACGTCTTATCCGTACGATATCCGGTAAATACAGTACGGCCTGCATAATCTGCATTTCCTTCGCTGTAAACCTGCTCCTGCAAAGCCTTTAGCTGAGCCAAAATGGTATTTCTATCATCAGAAGTAAGAGTTCCTGTAGAACCATTTACGCAAAGGGTACGCATATCTGTAAGAATGGACTTGATATTTGAAAGAGCCGTTTCTGTAACATCCATCCATGATTCCGCATCCGGAATATTTTTTTCGTAATACTGATTAATCTTGTTTAAAGATGTCTGTAATCGAAGAGATCGAATTGCAATTACAGGGTCTTCAGAAGGACGAGAAATTTTCTTTTGTGTCGTCATCTGAGTATTTCTTTTATCCGTCAACACTTTGGTACCATTGATGTTACCTGCAGCGTTGTTGGTAATCATACTGTTTGTAATACGCATAGCTTTTCCTCCTATACACCTGTGTTTAAGATCAACTGATCATACATTTCATTCATCGTCTGGATAACCTTGCTGGCAAGGTTGTAAGAATTTTGGAATTTTACCAAGTCCATGGCTTCCTCATCTTCATCTACTGCAGATACGGAATCTCTTTGTTTTTGAATTGCATCTACAATATTGGTATAATTACCGCTAAATACAGAGCATTCCTGAGTATCTACAGTAATATCCGCATATATGGTCTGTAAGAACTTGTCCGCTCCGTTTCCGCGATATAAGACGGTATCACTTTCTAACTGCAATAATTCCACAATCTTGTCATACGCATCCACACCCTTTGTAATATCCGATGTAGCTGCCAGCTTACTTGCATCTCTAGAGATTGCATCGGAGACATCCGCATTCAATGCTGTCAGCCGGAAATAGGTGTCTGAAGTGGATGAAAAGGTTCCGCTTATGATTTCACCATTGGCATCCATATCGCCATACACGCCTTCTCGGTCCATCACCTTATCGTCTACAGTAAAGAAAGCTCCTCCTGCTTCGCCCTTTAAATCCTGGCCTGTCTCGTGGATGGTATTAAATGCCTGAGCAAAGTTTCGAAGGAAGGCACTCATCTGGTCCTGATAATAAGGAATACCTTTGTAATTAACAGTAGTTCCCACTGCCAATTTCTGGTTGGAAATTTCTTCCTGAACCTTTGTGGAAATACCACCGTTTAAGGTAAAGGTAATGGTGGTAATATTTCCGTTTTCATCGGTGTTTGCTTCAAAAGATGAGTATTCCAGGTTGTAGTTATTAACCGTTAAAGATCCTGCTTCCGGCATACAAAGGGAATTGATATCCTTTACATTTAATGACGTTAAGGTAATGGTTCCCGCAGTAGTGGAATCAACCACACCCTGAAGGTTTTGTTCATCATTTCCGTCTCGCACTTCAAAGAGCGCTTTCAAACTACCGGAAAGGTTTTTACTTTGGATGTTAAATGTGTTTCCGCTGTCTGTCCAAACAATATCGTAAAGACCTTCCACATCTGACTGGTTGTGTTTTGCCTCACGGGATTTTACTGACAAGGTCTGGTAATCGTAATTATCCACCAAAGTCTGTCCGTTAATCTTTATGGTAAAGTAGGTAGCTCCTGTATCCATATCCGGATAGTTGGAGTTTACCACATCGAATTCGTCAACCTCCACCGTAACGATTTCAGAAAGTTCATCCACCAATAGGGCTCGCTGATCTCGAAGTTCGTTGGCCTGTCCACCCTGCTGCTCAACGGTATTGATCTGCTTATTTAAAAGGGCAACCTTTTGTGCAATGGAATTGATGTTTTCCACGGTTGTCTTAATCTCGTCGTTTACACTGGACTGTAATTCCTGCAACTGGCTTGCGGTACTGTTAAAGTAGGTGCAAAGCTTTTGTGCGTTGCTGACAAACTCAGTACGAACAGAAGTATCTCCCGCGTTATCTTTGATGGAATCCAAGGAGTTAAACATGTTTCCGAAAATAGTGGAAAAGCCCGGGTTTGCTGCGCTGTCTGTATACATATCTTCAATCTGATCCATGTAATACACTTTACGATCGTAAAAGCCCTTGTAAGGATTTGTGTACCAGTACTTTTGATCGTAGTATTCATCTCTCATTTGGGTTACTTTTTCTGCGGTAACACCGGTTCCCACACTACCGTATTTTTGGTATACACGCAATGCGGAAGAAGATTGTTTCACTACGGTCTGTCTGGAATAACCTTCCGTCTGAACATTGGAAACGTTGTTGGCCGTTGTGTTAATGGATGCCTGAAAAGCATTTAATCCGGAATATGCAATTTGTAATCCAAAAAATGTTGAAGGCATAGGCTTCTCCTTTTCAAACTAACGATTTACAAATAGGAACTTTTCCTATTACAAAGATGACAACAAATAATCAATCATCTGACTTACTACATTTATATATCGGCTGGATGCGTTATAAGCATTTTGGTATTTGATCAAATTGGTCAATTCTTCATCGGAAGAAACACCGATTACTGCCTGGCGGTTACTTTCAATGGTCTCCACCGTTCCTTCCAAACTCTGGGAAGTAGTGCGGTAAACAGAACCCATGGAAGCCAAATCTCCCACCAGCTTTGTGTAGAACTCTGAGTAACTACAAGGCGTTTTATCTGTAGGATTCAACGTGTAGTTTTTGTCTTCCCAAAGATTGTAAATATCTTCCGCCATATCATAGGCGATGTCCCCGTTTTGTTTCTTGTGGGGAATGTAACTGGAGTCCTCCACCACATCCTTGTTTACTGACAAAGCACTGATGGAATAGCATGTAGCAGGATCATCCCAGTTTTCTTCGTTGTAAACGTATGCGTATTGAGTTTCCCCATTGTCGTCAGTGTAAGCAACCCGGCTGTAACGCTCTGCGCCGGTTCTTGAGAAAAGTTCATGAGGAGGAAGTTCTCCATCCTCTCCCAAAATAGCGTTTGCTTCATCCAAAACTTTGGTGTTTGCCTTGATTACCACTTCTTTTCCTTCTTCATCTCTTCCTGTTACCGGTAAGGTAACGTTGGAAGAAGCATCTGTTGCGGAAAATGTGGTGTTTGGTGCCAGCAAATCATTGATGGCGGTAACCAAAGAATGAATCATCAAATCCAACTCTGCTTCCGTATTCATCATAACGGAGTTGGAAAGTCCCTTTTCATACTGGTCGCTGTTTAAGTTCACCATGTCTCGGTAAGAAGCATATCCCGTTCCTCTTGCCAAAAGAAGAGATTTTACTTCACCCACGTCATTATTGTTTAATGCTTCCACATGGGAAGTATCGAATACTTCATAATAATCACCGCTGGTAGGTTCGGAAAGCTGTGTCCAGTAAGGAACTACAAATCCTGTCGCCATATCGGTGTAAGTAGCCAAATCGTAATGGGTAGATTCCAAAACGAAATCCGTACCTTCTAATTTTACTTTCATGATTCCATCAAAGGATTCACTGTAAGTAATCTTTGCCAATGAACCAAGTTCATCCAAAAGTGCATCTCTTTCGTCACGAAGGGTCATAGCAGTTTCGGTACCACCGGCTTCGATTTTTTGAATCTGTAAATTTAAGTCGTAAATGGATTTTCCGATCTCATTAATACGGGTCACATCGTTGTTCAGCTTTGTGTTTAAGTTGGTCTGATAAGCTTTCAAACCATCATAAACGCCCTGAGCACGACTGATAAACAAAGACGCCTTTTGAGACACCAAATTTAAATTTACCGTATCAGAGGGATCTTTTGCGAACTCTGCAAAGGCTTTATACAAATCATCCACTGCAGATGCAAAGCTTTCACCGCCGGTCTCCTGAAGCAAAGTTTCTACTTCACTTACAGCCTCATACTGTGCCTTGTAGAATGCACAGCGGCCGGATTCCAAGCGATAAGACTTGTCTAAGAACTGATCTCTGGTATGAATGACATCACCGATAGATACACCTAAACCGGAGTACTGATCGGAAACTGCCGCGTTACCAAAGTAATTATAATCTGTATCTTCAAAAATAACCTGCTGACGTACATACCCGGTGGTATCTATGTTAGACAGGTTATTTGCTACTACGTTCAATGCGTTCTGCTGAGCTCTGAGCCCGGAAGAACCAACATATAAACTTCCAAAACCGTTTGCCATAAGGATGACCTCCAAAAATAATAAGTAAAAAAACTGTGTCACATCTCGGCTTCGGATCTATTCAATTCAAATAAAATTGCCACGCTATTGTTTTGCATCAAATCCGCCACTGGGTAAAATGTCCCCGGTGTTGTACGCATTCTTGTCGTAATTTGCGGTTTCCGGTGCCTGGCGCATGCTCTTAAATAATGTCAGATCAAACTCTACCATTTCCATGGCCTGATTCAAAAGGATTTGATTTTGCTCATTCAAAAACTGCATATTGGTAGCAGCCTTTACCAAATTGTCTCGGGCTTCCGTTAAAACGGCATGCTCTTTTGGTTGCTTGGATAATAGCAAAATCACCTGGGTGACAGTTAAGGTCTCATCATCTTTTCCAAGGACAACGGACATATCTTTCAAAATCTGAGCTCTTTTGTTCTCTAAATTTTTCAGATCTGAGGTGATATCATTTTCTTTTGCTACCACGCTCTCCATTCCCTCGAGATCACGATGAACGATTGCCTGACGCTTTTCTTCGGACAAGGTATAGAGCTTTTCGTAGCCCTGTGTCTCTTCGCCCATCACATCAAGTAATTCTTCAACTAAACTTGCCACGTCACATTTCCTCTCTTACAGACTGTTCTGCATATACTTCTCAAGAAGTACGCTTGCAAAATCTCCGGTATCAACACTTACATTACCATTTGCATATTTTGCTTTCATTTCGGCAATTTTATCTTCCCTGATATCCGAAGCTTCTGCGACTGCCTGTTTTGCGACCTGGATATCTTTACCAAAAGATGAGAACTGTACGGAATCTTTTCCTGCGGAACGAACCTTCTCTGCAGTCTTCGGTGCAGTTGTCTTATTGGTAGAGTATACCTGTGCTATTTGATTATATGCCTCTATTCGCATAACGGCACTCTCCTTTCTTCCATGAACCTGAAGCTTTTTGCTTTCATTTCATTTATCGGTCGGTTACAGAAAAACTTTAACATTTTTTTCAAAAAAATGTAAAATTCTTCTTCTATACCTTATTCATCGGATATTTCCTCGGAAAAATAACCACTTTTGCCGAAAAAAGAAATTAATCTTCATCCTCGTCTTCTATGTTTGTGTATTTCTCCAATTCTTGAGAAACTTCCATAATCTCATTTAAGAAATCACGGGCAGAATCTGCATTTTCCAGGTTTTCGTTACTCAAAGACTCTGCCTGGGAAGAGGAGGCTGTCACTTCTTCTGTGGTAGCAGAAAGTTGAGTAATGCTGTCTACAATCTTGTTGTTAGCTTCTGCCAGCTCGTTTAACATACGGTCCACTTCATTGATCTGTAAGGTCAACTGTTTTACATCCTCGTTGATATTGTCAAAACTTTCGGAAGCATCGGTAATCAACTGGTCTTCGGAATTGGTGGCATCTACGGAGGAAGCCACGGCATCCGCTGCCTGCTGAGCATTTTGAGAAAGTTCATCCAAAACGTTGGCGATGTTTTCTGTTTCGTCCTTGGTCTTTTCTGCCAACTGACGAATCTCGTCTGCGACTACGGCAAATCCACGTCCGGCCTCTCCGGCTCTGGCAGATTCAATGGAAGCATTTAAGGCCAAAAGGTTGGTCTGGTTGGAAATGGAAACAATGGTTCCCACAACGCTTTTAACATCTTCTGCCTTTTCCTGCAAACGGGCCATGGTCATGGAAACATTTGCGTTGGTCTCGGAAATAATCTTTGCCTGCTCCTTCAAATGAGCCATAATCTTCATACTCTTTTCGTTTACACGCTCGGAATCCTTGGCAATCTCTACCATCTTTTCTGCACGCTTCAATGTATCGTCAATGGCCTGCTGAATGTTTTGTGTCATCACGGTCTGATTTTGAATATTTTCTGCAGTGTTCTGTGTACTGTCAGTAATATCTTTTACCGCCCCGGTAACCACGCCGGTGGAATCAGAAAGTTTGTCCACAATATCCATAGCGTCCGTTGTGCCTCGACGTACTTTTCCGGCAACGTTTAATACGCTATCCATCATTTTTTTGATTTCGTCCTGTTCTTCCCGAAGTTTTCCGGTCATATCCCCAAGGAAGTCCACGTTAATTCGTGTCATAAACAACACTGCTATCAAAACCATCCACACTGCAAAGACCATCTGTCCGTCTGCCAAAGGATCAATCAAAGAATGGAATACCAAAAGTCTCAAAAAGTACTGCATGGCATCTGCTGCCATCAGTGAAAGAATCACTTTCTTTTGAAACTTGAAATCGTTGTAGGCAATATATCCAATCGGCGGGAAGCAAGCGAATACAACGATATAATTACAACGAAGGAAGATGGATCCCAGTAAGGCAATAATGACAATCTCCACCGCGGATGCGTTTCTGGCATAACTGGTGTCCGGAAAAAATCGAAGCAGCAATCCAACACTCAGTAAAAATCCCACGCTCAAAACAATAATACTGATACCGCCGCCTGCACTAACTTCATGTAATCCCAGCTGAGTCGCAGCAGATACAATCACACATAAGTAAACCATCACAAGGCCAATGAACAATGCTCTATTTACTCTTTTTACACGTTCTCTTTCATTCGCATAGCGAAACCTTTTCTTTTCCTTCATTATTTACTCCTCTCTTCAATCTTCCCTTTTGTCTACGAATCCTACTGTATCTTAAATTTTAACATAGTTTCCTATAAAACCGAAAGATATATATTTTTGCACAAAAAAGGGGACCGCGTTTCCACGGTCCCAATGGTTTTATTTTATAAATGCCAAATATCATTGTTGTACTGAGCAATGGTTCGATCGGATGAGAAGAATCCTGCCTTTGCAATATTAACAAGGCACTTGCGATTCCATTCGTCACGGTTTTCAAAGTCAGCGTAAACCTTTTCCTTTACATCGATATATTCTCTCTGATCCAAAAGGGTCATAAACCAGTCCTTGGAAATCAACTCATGATGCAATCTTTCAAGATTTTCTTTCTGACCTAAAGCCATGATTTCCGGTCCTACGATAAAGTCTACCAACTCGTGAATCAAAGCGTCTTCCTCGTAAATCTTTCTTGAGTTGTATCCGCTCTTTGCGTAAAGGTCGATTACGGTATCAGACTTCTCACCAAAGATGTAGATATTTTCATCTCCAACCAAGTCACGGATTTCCACGTTTGCTCCGTCTTCTGTTCCAAGAGTTACGGCACCGTTTAACATAAACTTCATGTTTCCGGTTCCGGACGCTTCTTTAGAAGCAAGGGAAATCTGTTCAGAAATATCTGCTGCGGGAATTACCTTTGCAGCCTTGGAAACATTGTAGTTTTCAATCATAACAACCTTGAAGTAAGGTGCTACCTCGGGATCATTTGCACACAAATCCTGAAGGCAAAGAATCAAATGGATAATGTCCTTTGCGATGGTATAAGCAGGAGCTGCCTTTGCACCAAAAATCATAGTAATGGGTGTAGTAGGCTTATTTCCTTTCTTGATTTCTTTGTATTTGTAAATTGCATAAAGGGCATTCATCTGCTGACGCTTGTACTCATGCAATCTCTTTACCTGAACATCAAAGATGGAGTTCGGATCAATCTCTACGCCCTGTGTCTTCTTTAAGTATTCAGCTGCAGTGCGCTTGTTATTCTTTTTGATTTCTTCCAACTTCGCCAAAACAGTGGCATCTTTTTCAAAAGCCAACAAGTCTTCCAACTTGTCTGCATCCTTTTTGAAATCGCTTCCGATCAAGCTTTCAATATAAGAAGCAAGCTCCGGATTACAATGAAGCAACCAGCGACGGAAGGTGATACCATTGGTCTTGTTGTTGAATTTCTCAGGATAGATTTTGTAGAAATTCTTTAATTCGGACATCTTCAAAATCTCAGTATGAAGGGCAGCCACACCGTTTACGGAATAGCCATAGTGAATGTCCATGTGAGCCATGTGAACTCTGCCTTCGTCATCAATAATGCGAACGGTAGGATCGTTGTATTTTGCACGAACGCGGTTGTCCAATTCACGAATAATGGGAAGCAAATGAGGAACCACTTCTTCCATGTAATCCATGGGCCATTTTTCCAAAGCTTCTGCCAAAATCGTGTGGTTGGTATACGCGCAGGTCTTTGAAACGATGGAAATTGCCTCGTCCATAGTGATACCTTCCAACTGAAGCAAACGAATCAACTCCGGAATTACCATAGAAGGATGGGTATCGTTAATCTGGATTGCAACATGTTCGTATAAGTGATGAAGATCCACACCCTTTTCCTTGGCTTCCTTCAAAATGAGCTGAGCACCATTGGAAACCATGAAGTACTGCTGATAAATACGAAGTACCTGTCCGGCTCTGTCGGAGTCATCCGGATACAAGAACAAGGTAAGGTTCTCTTTGATCTTTTCTTTGTCAAAATTGATGTCATTTTCCGGGACCAAGTTTTCCTCAATAGAATCCAAGTCAAACAAGTGAAGACGGTTCACACCTTCTACCTGATATCCGGGAACATCGATGTCATAAAGGCAAGACTTTACGGTATATTTACGGAAGGGAACTTCAAAAGAATCCTCTCTTCGAACCAACCAGTTCTTCTCAGTAATCCAAGGGTTCTTTACTTCGTGCTGAAGACGGTTGTCAAACTTCTGCTCGAAAAGTCCGAAGTGATAATTCAAGCCGATTCCGTCACCGGGCAAATTCAAGGAAGCGATGGAATCCAAGAAGCATGCTGCCAAACGGCCAAGTCCACCATTTCCCAAAGAAGGCTCCAACTCGCACTCTTCCACATCTTCCATTTTCTTTCCATGTGCTTCCAACACTTTTTTCACATCATCGTACAAGCCTAAGTTAATTAAGTTGTTGGATAACAATTTTCCAATCAAGAATTCTGCGGAAATGTAATATACCTTTTTCTTTCCGGAAATTCTGGGACGATTCTCCATTTCTTCTTTTGTGAGAATCAAAAGGCCTTTTTGAATCTCTTCGTCGGTACACTGGTCGATGCCCCGACCGAAGTTTTTTCTCATAATGTCATCAATTCGTTTTTCCATTCTCTCTTCCTTTCTCTCTTTCTTTTACAATCTTTCTTCTATTAATTCTAGTCTTTCATTTATTATTCTAAGCTTTCTTCTATTGCCCGGCTCCCGCAGGGCACCCCCATACCACGCTTCGTCGCTTCGCTTAACGGAGGGGGCGAACACTGGCGCGTTCTAAAAGCTTGGCCTCATAAATATCTTGCGTAACATCCTCCCCTGAAATACGCTTTACGAGTTTTTTCACAGAGGCGGTAATCAAATCCTGCTTGGGCTGAACCATAGTGCTAAGACCAGGTTCCATATACTCGCCAAGGGAAATACCATCGAATCCCATAACAGAAATGTCTTCGGGAATTTTAAATCCGGCTTTGTAAATCGCCTTATAAGCACCGAAGGCCACCAAATCCGATGTACAGTACAACGCCGTAAACTCTGTGTGACTTGCCAAAAGTTCCTTTGTTACCGCGTAACCGTTGGCGGGAGAGTATCCTGGAATTTCATCTTTTTGATGAATAATCAAACTCTCATCCAAAGGGATATTGGCATCTTCCAATGCGTGTCGGTATCCGGACAAGCGTCGTCCACCTACGGCAAAGTCGTTTTTGTTACCGGTAATGACAGCAATTCGTTTGTGACCTTTGGAGATCAAATATTCCACTGCTCTTTGACTTTCCACCTTATCATCAATGGAAACCGTTGGAAGGTCCGCATGAAACTTTTCACCTTCTCTGGCCACAGTACAAAGCACATAGGGCACATTCAGTTTTTCCAATTTTTCTTTGCAATGATCCATCTGACCACCCAAAAAGATAATTCCTTTCAGGCGTTTTTCCATGGTAAGCTCAACTGCCACATCCACTGCATCCTGGTTTTCCGAAACCGCATGGAGTAAAAAATCATATCCATTTTTCTCCAGCTGCTCCTGAAAGCTTCCAAACATGGAAGTAAAGAAGATGTTTTCAATACCCATAACCAGTAACGCCACGGTGTTGGACTCAATCATCTTTAAATTTCTGGCGCTGTTATTTGGAATATAGTTGTACTCCTTCACCACTTTCAAAACCCGATCTCTGGTTTTTACATTGATGGTGGGATCGTTGTTTATGGCGCGGGAAACAGTGGACACTCCCACCCCGCAAATTCGAGCTATATCTTTAATCGTTACTGCCATTTTTTACCTTTTCTGTATGTTTATCATTCGAAGTATTTTTGTTTTTTCGTCTTACTTTTAAAAAATTTCAGAAATATATTTCGATGTTTTTAGTTTCTTCCAAATAAGTTTGCCAAATACAACATCTCATCTGCCAACTTATCTGTCAGCTGACCTTCAACCAGTCTCCATCTCCAGTTGGTTCCCAAAGTGGAAGGCTCATTGATGCGGGCTTCATTTCCCAAGCAAAGGTAATCCTGGATGGGAATAATACAATAATTCGCAGGAGAAGAAATTGCCAGGCGAATCATCTTTTTCACAAAGCCTTTTTT
Source organism: Lachnospiraceae bacterium (assembly GCA_024694625.1). Lineage (GTDB taxonomy): Bacteria > Bacillota > Clostridia > Lachnospirales > Lachnospiraceae > JAILEN01. Next base: position 15,883 of record JAILJP010000057.1, read on the forward strand.
GGTAATCCACTTAATGTCCATAAAACGCTTTGCTTCTGCAAGAGATGCTTTGCCCACGTTATCCAGCCACCCATACAAGGTCTCATTGTCATGGGTTCCGGTGTAAACCACACAATTGTGGTCCATATTAAACGGTAGATAATCGTTGGTCTTTGCGCCGCCTTCCTTTGGCTCTCTGCCGTCGAAGGCGAATTCCATAATCTTCATATTGGGGAATCCGGTGTCCTTTACAAGCTGGCGAACCGTAGGTGTAATGTATCCCAAATCCTCAGCGATAATGTTCAACTCACCAAGTTTTTCTTTCATCGCGGTAAAGAGCTCCAGGCCGGGACCTTTTTCCCACTGGCCTACAACCGCATCTTTTCTTCCGTAAGGGATGGAATAATACTCATCAAAGCCACGGAAGTGATCGATACGAATCACATCATAAAGCTCGCTGCATTTTTCCATACGGCGAATCCACCATGCGTAGCCCTCTTTCTTGTGAGCCGGCCAATCGTAAAGCGGATTTCCCCACATCTGTCCAAGCTCGGAAAAAGCATCCGGCGGGCAACCTGCCACAGCGGTAGGACGTCCATTTTCATCCATCTGAAACAATTTGGGATTGCACCAAACATCAGCGGAATCCTCAGCAATGTAGATAGGAATATCACCGATGATTTTTATATCCTGTTTATTGGCGTACTCTTTTAACTCTTTCCACTGGCGGAAAAATTCATACTGCAAATACTGATAAAATCCTATTTCATCTGCGTAATCTTCTTTTGCCTTTGCAATGGCAGCGGCATCACGCAAGCGAAGTTCATCTTCCCATGTAAAGAAGGAAGCTCCGTCATGGGCATCTTTTAATGCCATGAAAAGCGCGTAATCTTCCAACCATTCTTCCTGGTTTGCAAAATCAGAAACTTTCTTTTTTATAACAAAATCAATTCGGCTATACGCTAAGCGTAAAAGACGAAATCTCTCGTTATACAAAGCGCCATAATCAATATCGTTTGCACGATTTCCCATGGAAGCGCCCTCGCACTCCTCTACTGTTAAAAGCTTCTGCTCAATCAGATTTTCCAAATCGATAAAGTAAGGATTTCCTGCAAAGGTAGAAAATGACTGGTAAGGTGAATCTCCATAGCTGGTTGGGCCGATGGGAAGAATCTGCCAATAAGTCTGTCCCGCCTTCTTCAAAAAATCCACAAATTTATATGCTTCCTTCGAGAAACATCCGATACCGTATTTTCCCGGCAAAGAGAAAATAGGTAAAAGTACACCACTACTTCTCATTGTTCTCTCCTATTCAAAATGTTTATTTGTTCTAATTCAGTTGTCAGTTTCTTAGAGTTTTCTATGATTCTACAAGATTTCTTGAGTTTCCTATAGTTTCTCAGGTTTTCCTTGGAACTGACATAGTTTTGGTATCTTTTTGGAAACGTTACCAATAAGAAATTAACACGTTTTTTCTCCTGTTGCAACCATTATTTTTTTCTTTGTACAAACTGACATATCTTTTGGGAGTTCTTTGGTAGTTTCCACAATATTTTCTAATTTGGAGGTTTCTGGATGCTATGGCGATTTCTTGTTTTTTCTTTGTAGACACGTTTTAGAGTTTTCCGGGCTTATTCCCCTTAACTTGCTTTTTTCTGCCCGGTTTTTTCTGATTTGAGGTTTGTGTGAGTTTCTTGAATTTCTTACTTTTAGAGTTCTCCGGGCTGATTCTCCCTAACTTGCTTTTTTCTGCCCGGTTTTTCTGATTCTTGGTTGATGTGAGTTTCTTGAATTTCTTCCTTTTAGATTTCTTCGGGCTGATTCCTCCTAACTTGCTTTTTTCTGCCCGGTGTTTTCTGATTTGGGGTTGGTGAGTATTTCTTTGACTTCTTCCTTTTAGTTTTCTCCGGGCTAATTCTTCCTAACTTGCTTTTTTCTGCCCGGTTTTTTCTAATTTGAGGTTAGAAAAAGTTTCTGAGAATTACCAGACGCAACTTCTTACCACAGATTTGATGGTTTCTCCCCCTAGAAATATATATAAAAAGTTTCTTTTAAAATTGTTAAGATTTCCATCTTTCTTCGACTTTCTTTTCATGCTATCTTGATATTTGTAAAGGCAAGTTCTTTACGTACATTTCTTATTTAAAAATCTGATCGATCTTATTCAAGAACACTTTGTATTTCCACAGCAATTAACTTACTACGAATACCTTTGTAAACTATGCGGATGTAGAAAAATCCATAGTTTATCTCCACTAACACTCACAAAAATCTTTATAAAGCTCTATGACTCCATAAACTTCGAATTCAACACCATAAAAAGAAAGGCGAACTATGAAAAAAAATAGTAAAAAATCCACCAATAATAGAATCAGAAAAGATGACAAGCAACTTTCTAACAAAAAATCCCTGTGGAAGAATAAAACAATTTCTCAGGCAAGGGAGCAACCACTCCTTCCGGCAAATACATTTTGCCCCTTAAAAACATTTCCAAAAGGGATTGATTCTATTGATGAACTGTTGAAACAAAATAGTCATTACACGAAAAACTACCAATTAGTCGAAGAGATACTTGTCGAATTAAGTATCCAAGAAGGTAAACTCCTAAAGGAAATCAAAGGGTTACCCACAGGGAAATTCATCAGTAACAAAAACGGAGATTATACAAAATGGTTTTTAACCAAAGGAAAAAAGCGGACATTTCTCCCTCATACAGAAAAGACAAAAGCGCAACGAATATTGCTTCGAGAGTTTAAAGAATTCTTATTAAAGAATGTTCAGTTAGATGAAAAACTACTGTCTTCTTATTTAAATCATAAGGCGTTGATGGAAAGCGAATTCATGCAGCGGTTCAAAAGTTCCAAAGACTACGTAGATTTATTAGGCGATTGTTTCGGCGACGTTGATGCTGAAATTCTAGAATGGATTATGGAACCTTTTCATCCAAATGAATTGTATCCTGAGCACTTGATTCACGAAACAAAATCCAATATTTTAGTTCGCTCAAAATCTGAGGTATTAATTGCGGATGCACTGTACGAAAATAACATACCATTTAAATACGAGTGTCCACTGGTGTTAAATGGTGGCATTTATTATCCAGACTTTACCTGTATGAATCCTTTTACAAAGAAAATATTTTATTGGGAACATTTTGGTATGCTCGACGATTTGAACTATGCTGGTAAGACGATTGCAAAAGAAAGTTTATATATAAATAACGGCATAATTCCATCCATTCAACTTATCACCACCTATGAAACCAAGGAATATCCTCTTGTCAGAAAGACCGTACAAAGAAACATAGATTCCTTTCTTTTATCAAAATAATTCCGGTGTATCTTTTCCTCTCATTTCATGATATCATTATTGTACAAATCCAAATACAATCCATTTAAATCGTTCATCAAAGATTCATATATGAAAAATCAATCTCTCGATGAATATTTTTATAGGTTGTACTTTTGGAGACAAAATAAGTTTGCAACTATGAACTTATAGTTTAGGGAAGAGAGGAGAAAAATATGAAAAAGATTAAGGGAAAACTTTTAGCGCTAATACTATGTTTTGTCATGATTGGCGCAAGTGCCACACCGGCAGTTCAAACATTTGCAGCTAATGAGGTAAAGACCCCGACCAAAGTTTCTTCTTTGAAAGAAACATCTGCCTCTGCTACCTCCATTAGTCTGTCGTGGAAAAAAGCTAAAAACTGTACCGGATACGAAGTTTACACTTCCACCAAAAAAGGAAGCGGCTTCAAAAAAGTGAAAACAATATCCAAGAATTCAACTGTCACTTACACCATGAAAAAGGCTTCCGGCAAAAATTTAGCAGCCAACAAATCTTATTATGTGAAGGTAAGGGCGATTAACAAATCCGGCGGGACTGTGAAATACGGAAAATATTCTTCTGTTTTAAAGGTTTATACTTCACCGGCAAAAACCTCTTCCTTTAAGTGTACCGATTACGATTCCACCTCCATTAGTGTGGAATGGGAAAAAGTTACAGGCGCAACCGGCTACTATGTTGTAGTTTATGATTCCGAGAAAGACGAAGCGGACGAAGCCGTCACCAAGGATTTGAGCGCAGACTTTAATGATCTTTCCGAAGGAGAAACCTACACCGTAACCGTTTCTGCTTACAAGCAAGTAAGGGTTGCCAGCAAAACCCTAAAGCTTTACGGGCCGGAAAAATCTTTGACACTTACACTTCCTGAAGAGGACTCCGATTTTGATGATGACGACGCAGACGACGAAGACGATGAAGACGATTAATCATTCACAAGGAAAACACATCACAATTTAAGTCAAAAACG
>JAILJP010000069.1 GCA_024694625.1 Lachnospiraceae bacterium
CCAGTCTATTCCCGGTAAAACCAACCTTCCAAACAACAGCCATGCCACTCCACCCATTACAATATTTATTGCAATCAATACTCCTAAATAGAGTTTATTCTTGATTTCTTTCTTAATTTTCATTTCATTGATTACATTCCAAAGTCTCTTCATGTAGCTCACCTCCTTGAAGATATGCTATCAAGGTCATGTAAAATCAAATATCCTATTCTCGTAAAAAAGGTGTAAAATTTAACTTCAATTTCAACGATTATCCCCAAAAAGACACAACAAAAAAGATGCTGCAGGACTATACCTATGCAGCATCCAGATGTTTTGGTTTGATTTTATACTTTAAAAAGCAATCTTTACGGTAGTTCCAACGCCTAGGGCACTGTCCAACTCAATGGTTGCTCCGTGGATTTCCACGATATGCTTTACAATGGCCAATCCCAAACCGGTTCCGCCGGTGGCCTTTGATCGACTTTTGTCCACCCGATAGAATCGTTCAAATACCCTCTCTTGTTCTAAAGCAGGAATTCCGATTCCATTGTCTCGAACAATCAAAACGCCCCCATCTTTGTTTTCCGTAATCACTTCTACTTTTCCACCGGGATTGTTGTATCGAATGGCGTTTTGCACCAGATTCTCAATCAATTCCTTTAGCATTTCCCTATTTCCATGAACAGGGGTAGCACTTGTGTTGATGATCAAAGAAACTCCATTTTTTTCGGCACTGACTGCCAAGCCTTCCTTGCACTCATCCATGATTTCACAGAGGTCCACTTCTTCAAATCCAGCCATTGCCTCACTGCGATCCAATTCCGACAGACGAATGATATCATTAATCAACGACAATAAACGCCCTGCATTTTTTTGGATTTCTCCATAAAAATGCTTCTTTTTTTCTTCCGGAACCATGTCCCCTTCCAAAAGCTCCGCATATCCGGAAATCGCCGTCAGAGGAGTCTTTAACTCGTGAGAAACATTGGCCGTAAAATCCTGACGCGCCTTTGCTGCAGAAAGAACATCTGCATGCTGGGAGCGAATCTTTGCAGAAAAAGGCTCCAACTCCTTATAAGGAGTTTTATAATCCGCATTGTTGAGATTTCCCGCCATCATTTCAATGGGGTGCAAAAGCTGTTTGGTCAAAAGATGGGATAAGGCAATACAAATGGCCAAAATGATAAGAATGATCATGAAAATCATGGGTGCCGCTGACAAAAACACCGACCACATACTTTGAATCTCCATGGCCACACGAAGTACCGTGTTGTTATCCAGCAACACTGCATAATAAATGGTGTCTTTGTTTAAGGTGTCGGAATGCCGCACCGACTCTCCCACCCCCGTTGCAAAGGCCTGGGAAATCTCCGGTCGGTTCAAATGATTGGTAAGATCATCTTTGGTAACATCATTATCATAAAGCACCGTACCATCCGCATCGATCCAGGTCACGCGAAGTTCACTGATATCTGTGGACAAGTCGATTTCATTGGGATCGATATCCGGTGATTCAAATAAATGTGTATCTTTTAAAAGTTTGGCACTCACTGCCAAATCGGAACTCACCTGTTTCTGAAACAGGTTGTAATAAATTAAGGTTACGCTGACGACAGTGGCAATAATAGCAACAATAGCAATTCCCGCCAAGCGCAGATTTATTTGTTTCTTCATCTTGTTACTCCATAACGTAGCCTACATTTCTTACGGTACGAATGCGGTTCCCGTAGTCCCCCAGTTTTTTCCGCAATGTGTTTACATGCATATCTAAGGTTCGGGATTCTCCTTCATAGTCTCCTCCCCAAATACGGTCCATAATCATATCCCGCTTTAAAACAATTCCCTTATTTAAAAGAAGCAGCGACAAAAGCTCATACTCTTTAAAAGTCAGTTCAATGTCTTTCCCCTCTACCACCACTTCATGCTTGTCTTTTAAGACTTTCAAACCATCTAAAGAAAGTTCTTTCACCTCTTTCGTTTCTGTCCGCCGAAGCAGAGCCTTCACTCTGGCCAATAGTTCCATTACAGAAAAAGGCTTTTTGATGTAATCGTCCGCACCGTTTTCCATGCTTTTTGCCAAATCCAAATCCGTTGTTTTGGCAGTTACCATAATAATGGGAAGCTCCTTGGTCTTTGGCATGGAACGCAGCTTTTTGACGATTTCATTTCCGTCTTCGTCGGGAAGCATAATATCCACCAGACAAAGCTGGGGCACCTTTTCTTCCGTCTGCTGGAAAAAGTCCTTTGCACAGGGAAATCCCATCACCTCATGTCCCGCATTTTTCAATGCATACTCTTCGATTTCTCTAATACTTTCGTCGTCTTCTATGATATAAATCAATGCCATAACATCCCTCCGTTATGAATCCATAATAACATCTCCCTTGCCCAGAGGGTACTGCTTTAAAAGCTTTTTATATGTTTTTTCAAACTGGAGCTGCTCCTTATCGGAGAAGTTTTTGAAAAACTCATGGGTATTATACTCGTTATCCCCAATGGTAATCAGTTCCAAAGCTACGTTGGAACAGTGGTCCGAAACTCTTTCCAGAGCAATCAAAACATCTTCCAAAACAAAGCCGATTTCGATACCGCACTTTCCTTTTTGCAACCGCTTCAAATGATTCTTCTTTACTTTTTTAATCAGCGTATCGATTACCTCTTCCAAAGGCTCCACGTTTTTCGCAACTGCGGTGTCATTTCCACAAAAGCTTTCCACCGTCATATCGCAAATATCTAAAACCGCCCGGCAAAGGGTTTGCAACTCCCGTTTTTCTCCCTTGGTAAAGGACAGCTCCTTTTTCTTCATCTTTTCCGCCGCTTTTACTATATCCAAAGAATGGTCGGAAATTCGTTCAAAATCCGAAATACTGTGAAGAATAATAGAAAAACTCTGGCTGTCCTTTTTGGACAGATTCTTTCCGGAAAGCTGCACCAAATACGTACCCAGTGCATCCTCGTATTGATCCACCAGCTTTTCCAATCGAGTCACTTCTTTTGCTTTCTTTTTGTCATAGGAAATCAATACTTCCAGTGCAAGGCGAATGGATTCTTCTGCTGCCTTTGCCATTTCCTTCACCTGATTTCTGCTGACTTCCATAGCAAAGGAAGGTTTTTCCAAAAAGCGCTCATCCAACATAATGTTTGTGCTTTTCTGCATTTCTGTCCCTTCGTCTTTTTTATCACGAACGGTAAGTTCTGCAAGTTTAACCAATCCTTTAGAAAAAGGAAACAGCACCAAGGTAGCACCTATATTAAACAAACTGTGAATCACCGCAATACCGGCTGCATTTGCGGATTCCTCCAAAAAGGAAAACTGTAAAAAGGCATTGATACTGTAAAATACCGTCATAAAAATCACGGTACCAATTAAGTTAAAATACAAATGAACCATAGCTGCCCGCCTAGCATTTTTGTTGGCTCCGATAGAGGAAATAATAGAGGTCACACAGGTTCCAATGTTTTGCCCCATAATAATCGGCAATGCCACTGCGTAATGAATCACACCTGTGGCACATAGCGCCTGTAAAATACCTACCGAAGCAGAGGAACTTTGGATAATGGCAGTTAAAATCGCTCCCATAGCCAAACCAAGTAAAGGATTTTGGAATTTTGTCATAAGACCTGTAAAAGAAGGATTGTCCGCCAGGCCGGAAACCGCTCCACTCATGGCATCCATTCCAAACATCAATACGGAAAAACCTAAAAGAATCTCTCCTATGTTTTTCTTCTTTGAGCCTTCTTTTTTATCCATTAAAAGGATAATTCCAATCATAGCTAAAACAGGAGAAAAAGAGGTTGGCTTCAATAACTGAACCAAAAGATTGTCTCCTTGAATTCCCGTTAGGGACAAAATCCAGGAAGTTACTGTGGTTCCGATGTTAGCCCCCATAATAATGCCAACTGCCTGATTCAGTTTCATAATTCCGGAGTTTACAAACCCCACTACCATAACCGTAGTCGCTGAGGAAGACTGAATTACTGCTGTCACACCCGCACCAAGAAGGACAGCCATAAAAGGATTCTTGGTTAATTTTTCCAAAATTCCTTCCAATCGTCCTCCGGTAATTTTCGCCAGGCCTTCTCCTAGCACATGCATTCCATATAAAAAGAGGGCCAATCCCCCAATCATATTTAACAAATCAAAAATGTCCATAGTTTTTCCTTTCTTTCTAATACTTACACTGCAAGCATATCGAAAGAATGTAAAATCTACAGACATTCTTATGTAAAATCTATGTAAAGTTTTAAATTGCTGCGTCTTTTCTAAAACGCTTTATTCTTCCCAGAAGAGCTCATCCAAAGTCTTGTCCAAGGCCTTGCAAATGGCAATACAAAGATTGATGGTAGGATTGTAATCTCCCTTTTCAATGGCGGAAATGGTCTGACGAGAAACATCACAAAGATCAGCCAAGGCTTCCTGAGACAAATCCTTTGCAGCCCGAGCAGCTTTTAATCTAAGATTTTTCATCCCTACTCCTCCTGTCTACGATTTGCCACCAATCTTATAATTCCACAGATTCCAATCGCCATAAACGCTACACCTGCCACGAATGACACCTGCACTCCATTCATGATAATGACTCCGTTTTTTATGGAAAAAATGCTTTCACCTTCCTCAAGACTTAATCGATAATTGGCAAAATATAAACCTGAAACCAGCAACCAAAACACCGAATAATAGTTCTTTGACCAGTAGTTCTTTCCTACACCAAAGTAAGATTCGTGCAAAATATTATAACAACAAAAAACAGCTAATCCTACAAAAAGAAGCATGATCAAAAACAAGGACGTATCCAAGCGAAGATATGTCTCCGGCAACGTATCACTGTATAAAAAATAAATCACAGTCAAAACTTCCATTGTATAGAATGCAATCGTACCGGCCTTTCCTCTGGAAAGCTTTTGACGCTCGTCATAATGCTCCCCCGTGTTAACATGCACGCCATAGGAAAACAATGCAACCACTCCAACAACAACCAACATACAAATAAACATAAAGAAATAAATTCCCATATCCATATCCTCCTCAAAACCGGATGAGATTTTGAAAACCACAAAATCCGGACTTTCATTTACGTTTACGTATTTTGTGACTTCCTTCGTTAGTTTCACTGTAAACCCAGAGATGAATTATGTCAAGTATATTTTACATTTTGCTATTTGTAATGTTGATATTTTGATTTATATTGATTAAGAATTTCCCTTCAGAAACTTAGTATCCCATCATACATCCGGAACCACGGACTTCCATGTCATCATCCTTCACATATCTGGCGTTAAACTCCATATTGATTTCCCGAAGTTCTTTTTTTCCATCAATGTAATCCTGATACATTTCTGCCAAACCGGACATACATCCATCACAGGTTGCATCAATATTTCCTAAGGATTCCGCAACGATTTTTTCTCTTTCTTCTTTTGTTGTATCCTTGATTAAATAAGACATCTCTATTTACCTTTCTAATTCTCCATATTGGGTAAAGAAACCCTACTATGCCTTTATTTCAATATTTTCTTGATTTGATTTTCTGTTGCAATAGGGTAAATCTCTCGGATATGATTGGCAATGGTCTCTTTGGAATCCTGGGGATCCTCATCATATTGGCTTCTCACATGCTCATATCCAAAGAGCTTCTCCGGCGTAGCGTAAACCGCAATCGGCCATCCATAGGACTCGCCTTTTTTGTTCTTTCTCTGACGAAAAGCCTTTACCACAAGATAGGTTTTCATTTGCAAATCGGTGATGATTCCGTCAAATCCCTTTTCTCCTCCTTTTCCAAAACCGGCATCTTTTTTCAGTTCGCTGGAATACAATTCCTCGTAGTGTTCAAAAAGATCCATAATCAGCTTTTGACGACGGGAGGCCTTTCCGTCTTCCCAACGGGAATCGAAATCATAGCCATCCCGTCTGTAATTTGCAAAAAAAGGCAACCACTTCAAGGAAATAAAGCCGGCCTTTTTATCAAAAAATTTTCCGTAGGCAACCTTTCCGCTGGCAGCTATGATTTCCCGCCACTCCCAAGGGTCCACTTTAGCGTCACCAGACCACCAATGCTGTGGCACCGTCCGCTCTTCCAAAGAAAAGCCCGGGATTTCATTTTTGAATAATGGCAAAAATCCAACTTCATTTATATATGCAATTGCATCGTCCACCGTATGGAGGCATTCCGGGTCATCCCACTCCACTCCATACATAATCCAGGTTCCGTTTACGTTTGGCATAGCTCCCCCTATTTTTCACACATTCTTCACAAATTTGATATTTTTTGTTCACAAACCCTTGTTATAGTATAACCATCAAATGAAGTACTCCTCTTTACACAACATACTTTATTTGAATTATAAAATTTTTTTCATATTACTCTCCCCTTGGACACCAACCAGACCCGGTTGGTGTTTATTATTTTACGCAAATCGCATTTCGTATCCGCCAGTGAATGCTTCACCTGCTTCTAATGTATTTCCGTACTCTCGCTCTTCCAATTTTTGAGAGAATCCAACCCGATCACAACGTCCGTACCAGGGTTCAATGCACATAAAAGGCGCATGCTTTCCTACCGGTGACCAAATACCAAAAAGTTCTGTGGGGCAAGTCACACTTACTACATCAGCTCCATTTTCATCTACCAAGGTAACCACGTCCGCCTGCCGGTCTTCCACGATAAGCGCATCCTTTGCAAAAAGCTCATCTGACATTGCTAAAACTCCATTATTTAATGCAAAGTGATCCACTTCATCAGACAAGCATCCGCTTCCGTCTGAGGCAATAATATTTGCCGCAATTTTATCTACGGCCTTACCTTCTTTTTCGAAGCGCAATGTGTAGCTATCCAAATCACACTGAAAGGCAGGATGGGCACCAATAGAAAAATACATAGTTTCATGATTGGTATTTTCCACCTTCCAACTTACCTTTAATGTGGATTCCAAAAGTTCGTAGCCCACCTTTAACACAAAGGAAAAGGGATATTTCTTGTGGGTGGATGCGTCACCCTTTAACTCAAAAAGTATCTTTTCGCCAGCCTTTTCCACCAAAGAAAACTCCATATCTCTTGCAAATCCATGCTGTCCCATTTCATACGTTTTTCCGGCAAAGACGGACTTTTTCTCAAAATAGTTCCCTACCAAAGGAAACAGCACCGGTGAGGTACGTCCCCAAAAGGCCGGATCCGCCTGCCACATCAATTCCTTGTTATCCTTCTTTCGAATGATGGAGCGAACCTCAGCTCCATGCTCTGCTACTGTTACCTTCAAATAATCATTTTCTAAAATATGCTGCATAATATTCTCCTGTATGATTTAAATTGCAAATTCTTTATTATTTATAGCTTACTTTCCTTTTATTAATGTTTCTACAATGTGATTCTGCTCACTTTTAGAAAGTATCGTCTTCCCCTTTGAGTGAATCTTTCGCTCAATATCTCTTTGTGTTTTTAACACATACTCACTTTTTATGGGGCTGTTTTGCTCCACAAAAAACACATAGCCCTCCACCCATACATGCAAATGATAGGCTTTTAGCAAAGAGGCCAAAATAAAAATCTGTCGTTTTACCTGTTTGATGGGATTTTTCACTGTTTTTTGGTAAAACTCTCCACCAGAGGAACTTTTTGTTTGCAACCAGTCAGGATCCGTCTCGTTGCCACTTAGTACACCCCGAAGGTTTTTCACCTCAATAATAAATACCCCATTCGAATTAATAATTACATTGTCCAGTTCTGTCTGCTTTCCTGCTGCACGAATCGGTACATTCGTAAGTAACTTATCATCTGTCGTCAAAATCTCACGAATCACAGCGGTTGCAATCTTTTCCCCATATCTCCCCGCCTTTTTCTGCTGGGTTTCTTCATGAATATGGAAAACCCGTTGAAAAAAAGAGGTAAGAAGCACAACCACAATAAAACCAATTACGACTGCAAGAATCATAACTTTTATCTCACTCACGTTAAAGTTTTACTCTCTACTTTTTCTTCTTTTTTAATTTCTCTCTGGTTCCATCCGGGCGCTGCACTACGATGCTGTCCAACTGACTTCGAATATTTCCTCGCATTGCCTGAATGTAAGCGCTTCGCAACTGCTGCTGTTCTTCCTTTTCCTCATCCGTCAGTCCCTCATTCTGAGACTTGTGATACAACTCATTAATTCTTTTAATATCTGCTTCTGTAATTGCCATAAATACTCCTTATAATTACTGTAATTCCTAAACTTATAGTTGGTACGACCACGGATATTCTACCATAATCCCAATTCTAGAAAAAATCTTCCGGCACAGTTGACTACTCCTAACTTACTTTTTCATTTTTCTGGGCTGTTTTTTAGTTTCTTAGATTTTTCTGCCCGGTTTTTTTCGAAACACTTCAAATACAAGTCAACTTCTTCAACTTACTTTTTTACTTTCCGGGCTGTTTTTTAGTTTCTTAGATTTTTCTGCCCGGTTTTTTTCGAAACTCTTCAAATCCCAGTCAACTTCTTCAACTTACTTTTTTACTTTCCGGGCTGTTTTTTAGTTTCTTAGATGTTACTGCCCGGTTTTTTTCGAAACTCTTCAAATCCCAGTCGACTTCTTCAACTTACTTTTTTACTTTCCGGGCTGTTTTTTAGTTTCTTAGATTTTTCTGCCCGGTTTTTCCAGAAACGGCGTAAATCAACTTATAAGCACGAAAGAATCATTCAACTCACAGTTGACTACTCCTAAGCATCCATCAAAATTTCTTCACACTTCTTTCACAGTTTCCTTAAACCTCATTTAAGGTTTGGGCATTATCATAAAACCATCAAATGAAACACTCCTCAAACAACAAAGTTTCACTTGATAATAATTTTTTTCATATTACTCTCCCCTTAAACACCAACCAGACCCGGTTGGTGTTTTACTTTTGTTCAAGCATATCGAACGTATCTCTAGGAAGCATGAAAGGTTCGGAAAAAGCGTTGATTACGATTCCATCCAAACTTCCATTACCGTGATTCACCATTTCCATGGCGTCATAAATACTCAGTTCCATCTGCTTGGCGTCTTCCCCGTAGGTTCCAGCCATCACTGCTTTTGAAGAAAATAGTGGCAAATAAAATTCTTCTCCACTTTGCAAAATATCATTTACTTCTTCGCCTTCATCTACCACCACCGGAGCAATTAAGGTACTAACGCGAAGTACCGCAAAAATATAAAGTGCTGTCTCTTTTGAGTGATCCTTAAGAAACTCGTGAATCAAACTATTTAAAAGACTTCCATCTTTTAAATCCTCTTCCTTAATATGATCAAAATCCATTGTCTTTATTCCGGACATTTCATTCTCCTTTCAAATCTCATCTGTTTTATTATGGCATATTGTCTTTCTGACTTCAAAATTTCTTCCCTTTGATTTAAGATATTAATGTAAATAATCAAAAAGGAGCGTTCCTATGAGAAGAAGCCGTAAGCTGATGTTTCAAATTTTAAAGACTACCGGTGCCCACCGTATTTTATGGGGATTTCTGATTACGTTTTTTGTATCATCCATATTAATCTGGAAAACAGAACCTACCATAACTACTTTGGGTGACAGCATCTGGTATTGTTTTACTGCAGTTACCACCATTGGATTTGGTGACCAGTGCGCTACAATTTGGATTCCAAGACTCATCACGATCGTCTTATCCATTTATTCTATCATTGTATTTGCGATTTTAACCGCTATGATTACAGATTTGTTTATTGAATACATGAGACATAAATCCGGCGAAGATACTCAGGAACTTTTAAAAGAATTGGAAAATGTTGCGGAAATGTCTCAGGACGAGCGAGCTGCCCTGCAAGCAAAAGCAAGAGAATTATTGCAGCGAGCCAAGGATTTTGACAAAGACAAATAATGAAATTACAAAGTATTCAATCCAAAAAAGTAACTGGCAAATATATCATCAAAAAGTAAGAAGCAGATGGACGCTTGAGCTGCCCATCTGCTTTTTTTTAACCATGAAATGTTTTAGAAACATCCTTTAATAAGTCTCTGATTGGTAAATGCTGAGGGCAAACCTGCTCGCATTTTCCACATTGAATACAATCCGAAGCCTTTCCGGCATCCCTGGTATTCAAATCATAGTACATATTCTGATTCCAGTCTTTAAACCGTTTTCTATCGTTGTAGCAAGCAAACAACTCAGGAATCTTAATATTTTTCGGACACTCATTGTCCAAAACGCAATAATGACAGGAGGTACAGGGAATCAACTGCAACTCTTCAAAGGTCTTGCGCACACGATCTACAGCATCCATTTCTGAATCGTTTAGGGGCTCAAATTTTTCCATAAAGCTGACATTGTCTTCCATCTGCTCAAAGTTGCTCATACCGGACAACACCATAAAAATATGAGGAAAGCTTGCTGCAAAACGAATAGCGTAACTTGCGTAGCTATAATCTTTTTGACTCTTCTTATTTTCTTCATCCAAAATCGACTTTGCGTCATCGGAAAGATCCACAAGACTGCCGCCCTTTACCGGCTCCATAACAATCACTGGCTTATTATGCTTTTCACACACTTCGTAAACCCGCTTACTCTCTACGGAAGGGTTGTAATAATCCAAATAATTAAACTGAATCTGAACCACTTCCACCTGAGGATAATCTGTCAAAATGCGATCCAAAACCTCCGGCGTATCATGGAAGGAAATTCCAAAATGTTTGATAAGACCTTCCTCTTTCAACTGAAGGGCTGTCTCGTAAGCTTTGCAAGCTTTAAACTTTTCATAAACCTGAGCATCCTGGGCATGCATCAAATAAAAATCAAAATACTCCACACCACAGGCTTTTAACTGCTTTTCAAAGAAGGGGCGAATGTCCTCCTGCTTCTTAAAATAAGGCGCGGTAAGCTTATCCGTAAGAATAAAATCCTTTCGGTCATAACGCTCCGCCAAGCAGCTTCGAATGGCCTTTTCACTAAGGCCTGCCAAATATCCATGGGCGGTGTCAAAGTAATTAAATCCATGGTCCATAAAATAATCAATCATTTTGGAAAACTCTTTTTTGTTCACGCCTACTCCCATGGGAAGACGCATACACCCAAATCCAAAATTCTTTTTTACTTCAGGAAAAAACTGTTCTTTCATACAATACCTCCACAAAAAGAAACTCTTCTCCTCATGATTTATACCCCAATCTGTTTCAATTTTACCATAGGACGAAATTGGAAAAAAGCATTTACAAAAAGTTTATAGCGCAGTATTAAATATTGCACAATTCGGTTTTACGCAATATAATATATCAGAAACCAATTTAAAAGAACTATTTCTTTTCATTCACTACTAGAAATGAATGCGTAAAAACATCATTCATACGACTACAAAACATGAATGACACAAACATCATTTATAGAACTACAAAAACAATTACAAGGAGGAACACTATGGAAAACTTTTTAGACCTTGTGAAAACAAGACGTTCAGTACGTACCTTTGATGGAAAGGCCATTTCCGACAACATTATGGAAAAACTGAAAAAATACGCCGAAGCAGATGTAAATCCCTTTCAGATTCCCGTTACATATGGATTTCATTCTGCAGCTGAACAGAATTTGTCCAGTCCGGTCATTACAGATGCACCCTGTTTCGTTACCGCAAAAATTAATGCAGGGAAGAATGCAGATGTTGCCTATGGATACAGTTTTCAAAACTTTCTGATGTATGCTCACAGTTTGGGCTTGGGCACCGTCCTCATTGGAGGTACCATGCCAAGAGATAAATTCGAGCAGGCTGCCCAATTACAGGATGGCGAAATCATGCCTTGCATGAGTCCTTTGGGTTATTGTGCAGAAAAAATGACCTTAAAAGAAACTATGATGCGAAAAGGCACCGGCGCTGATAAACGTATGGACTTTGAAAAACTGTTCTTTAAAAATGATTTTTCTACTCCCCTAACTCCATTGGAGGCGCAGGCAGAATGCATCTATGATGCCTTGGAGGCACTTCGTTGGGCACCTTCCGCTGTAAACAAGCAGCCTTGGCGAGTTGTTGTTTGCGAAAACACCTTCCACTTCTATGAGAAAAAGAACAAAGGATACGACAACGGCATTTACGATGTGCAAAAGGTAGATATGGGAATTGCCATGTATAATTTCGCTCATATGTTGGAAACTCAAGACAAGCATCCTACTCTTGTCTTAGCTGATCCGGGTATCCGTATCGAAAATGACATGGAATACATTGCAAGTTTTCAATTGTAACCTTTGCAAGATTTGACTACTTTTAATTCTGAAATGACAAGCAATCCTATCCTCCCCATACTATAATGCAATTGTAAAGAAACAGAAGAGAAAAAAAGAAAAATGGAGGATTTGATTATGAAGAATTTTTTTAAAGAAGCATGGAATGAATACGTAGAGTTCGTTGGTAAATACGGAATCATCTGGAGATAATAAAATAAAGTGGGATGCAAAAGTTGACGAAAGTTTGTCCCATAGTAATAAAAAGGAAGGTATCTGAATATTCAGATACCTTCCTTTTTTATCAACTCAAAAATTATTTCAAAATCAACAATATACTATCAAATCAAAAACTTACTATACAATCTCAAACTTCTGAGTGCTTTCATTTAATTGTTTGGTAACGTCGTTGTTTTGATCCATAGCTTCGTTGATGCCCTGGATTTCGCCAACGATCTCCGTAGAAGCAGTAGCTGACATGTTGATGGCCTCTGAGCTTTCCTGTACAGAGCTTGAAATCGCTGCAATACGATCGGACATTTCATCCATTACCGTATTTAAGTTGATTGCTTTGTCAGAGAATGCGCCCAACATCTCTTCAATCAAGTCGGCAGTCTCTTCATATTTAGATCCGGTATCAACAAAGGCATCATAATCAGCCAAAACGTTTTCATTGATAAATCCGATTACCTGGATCGCATTGTCGGAAAGTTCTTTTACTGCAGTCGTAACTCTGGTGGAGATTTCCTGGATGTTTCCGGCAGTCTCACGAGAGTTTGCAGCCAAAGCACTAATCTCATCTGCTACTACTGCGAATCCCTTACCTGCTTCACCGGCACGAGCTGCTTCGATGGAAGCATTTAATGCAAGTAAGTTGGTCTGGCTTGCAATATCCAAAATATCATTGGTCAAATCGCTAATCTGGTTAACCTGTTCGGATTCTTTAACAGAAACTTCAAGTACCTGAGAAAGTTCTTCCATCTTGGCTCCGGTGCTTTCCTTTTTGCCCATAGCTTCACGCTTGATAGCGTCAGCGGATGCCTTGATTTCATTTGCCTTAACGGTTCCTGATTTTACTTCTTCATCAATTTCGTTTGTAGCATTTCGAACTTCAGATAAGGAATCTGTTAATTCGGTAGTGGTACTAGCCACAGTATCCATAGATGCTGCCAACTCTTCCATAGCGGCAGATGTACTGGTTACATTATCAGATGCACTCTTGATTTTTACAATCATGCTATCGGAAGATGATGTAAGGATTGTAGCTCCATCTTTTACATCTTTGATTACGCCCTGTAACGTTTCCAAGAACTGGTTAATACAATCAGCGATAATGGCAAGTTCTGTTTTCGTCTTTGTCTGAATACGTGCAGTCAAATCACCTTTGCCCTTGTTGATGTTATTAATAATTTCCTGTAACTCATAAGAGATACCAACGATGGTTTTATTAATACGAATAAAGCTAAGGATGAAGCTGACAATAATCAGTAAAACAACCAATCCCATTACTACATATCCTTTAACAGATACGGAAGCAATGTAGCTATCCAAATATGAGCCAAAGCCTTCGCTTAAGGATAAAATACCTTCGTCAATGGAAGCCAATGCCTCTTTCGCAGCGCCAAGATTTGTACCGTAATCAGTGGATACATATTTAATTGCCCCGTCCAAATCCTGTTTCAAAATGCAGGCTTTTAAGTTGTTGGCGGTCTCATTATATGCTTCAATACTGGTACGAAGAGCAGCTACTCTGTCTGGACCGTCCGGCAGGTTATCAATCAACAAACTGCCATCCATATAATCTAATCGAGCTGCAGTATCTTCAATTGCAGCATCCATATCAGCAAAATCTTTTTCTGTAACGACATTTCCACCTTCAAATTGTCCCAAACACTTGTTAATCTCCGCGGAAATCTGAACAACATCCTGTTTTAATGCAGCTGCTTCCATGGAACAGTTCAATTCATTTTCACTAGCAACCAAAGCCTGGGATTTTACACTATTCATAGCTTGATTGCTAATAATTGCATAAATGATAAAAGCAATCAAAATCACCGTATAAATCACAACATTTTGGAATGTAATAGTCTGAAAAAAGTTTCCTTTGTTCTTCTCAACAATTTTGGAAACACCCTTCAAGTTTTCTTTTTGTTCTTCCGTGAGATTTTCATTCATTCGTTCTTCGATTATTTCTTGTCTATTTTTCATATTAACGCCTCCCTATCATGTCAATATTCAAAAAATATTATACTCCAGCAAAAATAATCTTTCAATTCATACATTTGTATGTAGATATAAAAAATCAACCGTCACAGAGCTCTATGACGGTTGATTCTTTTATTTAATTTCACCTAAAAAGGTGGCCGTTGATATTATTTATGTTCCACTACAATTGTCTTTTTCGGTCTCCAAAGTCGAACATTTACAAATGTAAGTAAAGCAAAACCTAAAATTGCAACAATGGAAAGAATGATTCTAAACTTCTTATCATTCGGCATTCCTGTAAGCTCACTTCCCGGTGCAGAACCGTTCATGGCACTGGAATTTGCTACCGTATACAAAATATGGTGCGCTGCCTGACGAGCATAGTGATAATCTGCTACATTGTTTTCGTCAAAGGTAAAGTTTTCGTCCTTCATGTAGCGAAGTTCCGCATCACCTCCGGCTTCCAACATCTGATTTCCGTTCATATAAGTCATTCCGGCTGCATCAGTAATTACAAATCCGTTGAAGCCCCACTCCTTACGCAAAAGATTGGTCAGAAGGGCGTAGTTTCCACCAGTCCATGTAGTACCAAGTCTGTTAAAGCTGGTCATCAGTGCATTACATGCAGGAACACTTCCCTCTTCCAAAGTATAGTTTCCTTCATCATCTACAGCTGCATAACTTACCGGAACATCGGGAAGTTTGATACAGCTTTCAAAGGGTTTTAAGTAGATTTCACGAATTGCCTGTTCATTACACCAGGTAGCAACTCCGCCAAGTCCGCCGCCATCTCCGGCATCTCCTCGATGGTTTTCCTGATCATTTAAGGCAAAGTGCTTAATAAAGGTGTACATTCCGTGAGATGCTGCGTGGTACACAATGTTTGAAGTTACAATTCCTGCCTGGGTTCCATCCTCGGAAGGATACTCATTGTTTCTTCCTGAGAAAGGTGTTCTATGAATATTCATAGCAGGGCTGTACCAACCGATGGTACCGCTTCCCAAAAGGGCTGCAGATGAAATCAAATCACCATAGGTCTCAGCCATATCTTTGTTCCAGGTCTGCGTCAATATGTTTACTCCAGTGAAGGTAACACTTCCTGTGGTTCCTCCTACGGCGCCAAATACCAAACCATTTGCCGCATCTGCATCCATACAGTAGGGCTTTCCAACACTGTCATAAGCTAGTGTTCCATATCCGGAAGAGGTTGCCAGTTTTTGTAAATCTTCCGCACTTAACTGGTTCAAAAGTTTTTCCCACTTTTCATCGTCGTAGGAAAGACCACGAAGGTCTGCCAAGGTAAGGCCATTGTCTTCGTTGTAAATAATCTCGTCATCAAAATCTTCTTCCGTAGAAGGATTTCCGGAATCCGTTCCCTTTAAAGCTTCAATAATTTCGTCCGATGCTTCCTTCATGTATTCAAAGGATGCCGAATTTCCATCTGCATCTGTACCGTTGATTTCATTCCCCCAGGTACTAATGGTGGTACTTGCCACACCGTCATGCTCCGGATAAGTTCCTACCCAGTCATTTCTTGTTAAGCAGGTGAAATCTCCTCTTGCATCATCAAAGACATTGGAAATTGTTTCTCCACTCTTTTCATCTGTAGCGTAGGTTGTGTTATCAAATTCTGTTTCTGTGTGTAAATAGGTAAGGGCTGCATTTCCTTCTGCTGTCATTCCGTCTGCCACAGTTTTACCCTTTGCAGAGAGGATGTTGTTGATGGCATCATGGGCATCATGGCCTGCGGTAATATAGTAATCCCCCGCATCTACCACATAAGTTTTTGCAGTTGTGTAGTCATAAGCCTTCATCTCGCTCTTGTCAAAGGTGATTTCCAAGGTCTGGGATTCTCCCGGCTCAAGCAAATCGGTCTTGTCATATTCCACCAACTGAACCGCAGATTTTTCCACGTTGTTTGCTTTGTCGTAGTCGGTATAAGGGCTCTGAAGATAAAGCTGAACCACATCTTTTCCGGCAATATCACCGGTATTGATTACGGTAATTTTTGCAGTAAAGCTGTCCTCATCTTCTGTTACCTGATAATCTGACCATTCAAAAGTAGTAAGGGAAAGTCCATATCCAAAAGGATATTGAACGGTAGAAGCATAATCATAGTCCCCGGCATTTCCCTGATTTAACACTGCATCTTCATATCTGGTCTCATAATATTTATAACCAACATAAATACCTTCTGCATAAGACAAATAGGTATAGTTTGTTAACTCTCCATCCTGTGCATAATAGTAGCTACCGTAGTTTTGTGTAGCAGGAGAAGAAAATGCATCAAAGGCATAGGTATCTACCAGGTGTCCGGAAGGATTAACATTTCCGGCAATAATATCTGCCACACCGTTTAATCCGTAGGTTCCGGGAAGTCCGGTATAAAGTACGGTATGGATATTGGCATAATCTTCCACCCAGCCAAGTTCCATGGAACCACAGGTATTTACCAAAAGAAGTACATCATCAAAGTTTTCATTTAAGTAATTGACGATTTCCAACTCCACAGAATCCGGTTCCAAATAACTCTTTACCTGATCCTCTGGAATGTCAGTATGATTGTACATACTTCTTGGCATATCTCGTCCTTCACCAACCACACGGGAAAGAACAAATACTGCGGTTGTTCCTTTAAAAGAATCTTCCAATCCCTCTTCTGCCTGAATCTCTGACAAAGGTGCTTCATCAATGGTAAAGTCTTCATCCGCACCATAGCTGATAGAACCGCTTCCTCTGTGATGTTCGCTGCCGGCTCCCTCAGAATAGAAATTCCAAAGGTCTTCGTTTACCTTAAAGCCACGGCTTTCCAAAGCAGTCTTTAAATTCCCGCCGTTTCCACCAAAGCTTCCCATCAAAGATCCGGAAATATAATCTACAGATGAGTGTGAGAACAAACTAAAGGTGGTTCCCTCTTCATAAGGCATATAGCCATCGGTGTGCTTTAAAAGTACAGCACCTTCCTGTTCTTCCTGTTCGTTAAAAGCGATTTCCGCTTCATGTTGTTCCTCTTCGGTTTCATACACCGGCTTGTTGTACTCCAAGTCCAAAGCCTTGGCAGACTTGTCGGTTTTCCAAGCCTGACGATAACCGGTAAGTTCCGTCACCATTCTTCCGTAAGTAGGAAGTAAGGTATTAGCAGCAATTAAAATTACAACCATTAAAATTGCTCCCAAAGATGTGAAAATCCGGCCAATGATATTACCGATTCGGATTTTCTTTTTTCCCTCTTTTCTCATAATATGTCCTCCTAGTATTTCCCAATTGTTTCCATTTCGGTCCCAACTTAAGATACTCACACTATAACAGGGAAAAAAAGAGACCGGAGTCATCTGACCCGGTCTGTAAAAAAAGTGTCCTAAACGGTAATTATTTATAAATATAAAACAGCTATCAATGTAAATACGTCATCCTTCACATCAGCGCTTAGGGTTCCATCGTATTTTTTTGCCACCATTTCCATACTTCGAATGCCATAGCCATGATTGGCTTTGTCCTCTTTGGTGGTTTGGAATCTGCCGTTTTCCTGCTTCGTCCTTTTGCAGGGATTTTCCTCTGTAATCAAAACCATGCCAAGCTCTTCCTTTACAGATAAAGAAATACTTCTTTCTTCCTTGGGCAAATGCTCCACCGCTTCAATGGCGTTGTCCATCATGTTTCCAAATAAGGTAAACAAATCAATGGGATCCATATTTTTAAGAAGCTTTCCGTCAGCGATACAGGTAAACAAAACATTTTTGTCCATACACTGCTGGTTCTTCGCCGTCAAAATGGTATCCAAGCCTTCGTTTCCCGTGCGAACAAAGGAATCATAAATCCGTACTGTACCGGCAATGGAATTGATTACTTCATTGCCCAAAGAATCATCGTACATGGTACGAAGAGCTGCAATTTGATGTTTCAAATCATGGGATTTAATATTGATCAAATCCACGTTTTCTTTGTAAATTTTGTACTGGGCCTGCTGAGTAACAAGCAGCTGCTCCCGAATGGTAGCCTCCTCTTCCTTTGCCAAAGTTTTTTGGCGTTCCAATTGGAAGAGCAAAATAAAAACACAGAAAATAAAGGCATATAAACTGTGAAGAGGCACAAACTGGTACTCCGTAGCCAAAGCAGAAAATACCACCACAACGGTAATAATCATGGCCAAAAGGGGTATGGTTTCCCGGATGCTGGCAATGTAATGATGCTCATACACCATGTGCTTCGCAACGGCAAAATAAAGAAGGATTGCCACCAAAAACAGCACCAACGTGGCGCAAACCTCATGGAGCCATCCACTTTGAGGCAAGGGTAATTTCTGCCATAAGAGATTTTGCAAACTGTATACTGAGTGCTGAGCCAAATAAGCCAAGCCGGAAGCATACAGTGCCTCAGCCCAGGTCACCTCATAGCTTTTCAAAATCCAAAAGGCAATGAGAAGCATAATTCCAAAACATACAAGTACCGTGGATATCAGTTCCATAAATGGCTGGTAACCATGAATGATTTCTTTTCCGTCCATTCCTCCCACATACTGAAGGGCGATGACACCAACTACAAAAATAAGTCCAAAGAACATTTGCAATTGATAAAAATTCTTTCGTCTTTTCATTTGTCGGGAAAAGACATATCCCATTACAAGTTGACTGAATAAAAACATGACTTATTTTTTATACTCCATCACTGCTTCTAAAAATGGTTTCTTTCTGGAACGGCTCACAGGCAAAACCACGGAACCGATTTCCACCGTGTCTTTCCCGATTTTTGTCACCTTGGAAAGATTTACAATCACAGACCGGTCACAGCGGACAAAGGGCTTTCCCTCCAATTCCTCTTCCATATTTCCAATGGTTTCCCGAATACGATACTCTTTGTCCTTCAAATGAACATACAAATAATGATGTACCACTTCTATATATAAAACATCACTTAACAGTACTCGGTCCTGTCCGTCCTGTGCAGGTAAAATCAAATAATCGTGGTCTTTCTTTTTTACGTGACGAAGTACCCGCTCAAGGCGAAAGGCAAACTTTTCATATTCCACCGGCTTTAAAACATAGTCCGTCGCGCCCACTTCATACCCATGCAAAGCATACTGGGCCAAGGTGGTAATAAACATAATGGCCACATCTTCGTCGTGCTCTCTTACCAACTTTGCCGCCGTCATACCATCCTGATGCTTCATTTGAATGTCCATCAAAATCACATCAAACTGGGAAGAATACCCTTCTGTCAAATCCAATCCATCGGGAAAAACAGAGATGTTCACCTCCAAATGGTTCTCATCTGCATATCGCTTTACATATTTTTGAAACAACTGTTGAAACTCTTTTTCGTCTTCTACAATAGCTATTTGATACATCATCGTCCCCTGCAACCATTATTTAAATCTTGTCAAAAAACTTATAGTCCTTAACATCAATCTCCGGCATAAGTTCTTCATTTATAATAGTCAGCATTTCATTTAGCTTATCATAATCCTCTTTTGAAAAACGCTTCTTACAACGCTCCATTAAAAGGCGAATATAGTTTTCATTTATTTTTTTAAAACGTAAGTATTTTTCAGTAGGTCTTAAATGATACTCTCTTGCATCCTCTTCTGACTGTATTTTTTCCAAATACCCTTTATTTAAAAGACTTTTTATACGATGAGCCGCATTGGGAGAAGATATGTCTAAAACTTTTGCAAACTGAGCCACGGTAGGCTCTCCCAAATCCATAATCACTTCCATACTAAAGGATTCCACTGTAGTAAGTGTAGCCTCCCGACTTTCAAATCTGGAATAAACCTTCATATAAAAATGAAGGCGAAGTTTATCATAAATTTGACTGATTGCGTTATTTACCATTTTCATACCCTTTATCATTCTATTCATTATAAAAGTATACCCACTTTTCTAAACATAATAGCATTAAACGATAGAAAATGTAATCTCTGTCTTTGCAACCGTTTTTCCATCTACCAAAGCCTGTGCTTCTGCAATCCCCACCGGACCTTTTTGACGAATCATCTGACAACGTAATTCCAATACATCTCCCGGGACAACCTGCTTCTTAAACCGGGCATTTTTGATTCCTCCAAATAACGCAATTTTACCTTTATTCTCCGGCAGAGAAAGTGCTGCTATAGCTCCGGTCTGTGCCAACGCTTCTATAATCAAAACTCCCGGCATAATGGGTTTTCCCGGAAAATGTCCTTGAAAGAATGGTTCATCCATACTTACACATTTTCTTCCAACTGCCCAAACTCCAGGTTCATAATCATCGATTCGATCAACAAGAGCAAAGGGATAGCGATGAGGAAGAATGAGCGCTATCTCCTCTGCACTTAAGGTATGGTTTTCTTTTCTTTGACTTAGTACTTCTTCTAACATAATCATCCTTATAGAACTATTTCTTTTTTCTACAATATTCCTTTTCAATCTATTTCATATTTCGGAATATCAAACAAGCATTGTGGCCACCAAATCCCAAACTATTGCTTAATGCATACTTAAGACTAGCTTCCACACCCTTATTGGGAACATAATTCAAATTCATATTTTCTTCTGTTTCCTGTAATCCCACTGTTGGCGGAACAAATCCATCTTCCAATGCCTTTACAGAAAATACAGCTTCTACTCCTCCGGCTCCCCCCAAAAGATGACCTGTCATAGACTTTGTACTGGATACAAAAATATCCTTTGCTCCTTCCCCAAAGACAGATTGAATGGCCGCTGTTTCATATTTATCATTTAAGGGTGTAGATGTACCATGGGCATTGATATAAGAAATGTCCTCTTTTTTAATATTTGCATCTTCAATAGCCAGTTTCATGCATGCAGCTCCACCTGCTCCCTCCGGCGAAGGTGAGGTAATATGATAGGCATCACAATTGCTTCCGTATCCCACAATTTCTGCATAAATATGAGCTCCGCGAGACACAGCATGCTCGTATTCCTCCAACACTAAAATGCCACTTCCCTCCCCAATAACAAATCCATTTCTGTCTTTGTCAAAAGGAATACTGGCTCGCTTAGGATCATTCGATGGGGACAGCGCTTTCATATTCTGAAAACCGGAAACTCCTAAAGGAGAAATACAACTTTCTGTCCCGCCACAAACAAACGCATCCTCATAACCATCCCGAATCCGAAGAAAGGCGTCGCCAATTGCATTACTTCCTCCTGCGCAGGCAGTTACAGGACAGGAACACATTCCTTTCAATCCGTGCATAATAGCAATTCTTGCAGCCGCCATATTAGAAATGGACATGGGTACAAAAAATGGATTCACTTTTTCGTTTCCCATGGATTCCAGTCTGGAATGCTGTTCTTCAATAATATCCAATCCACCAATACCGCTAGAAACGATTACTCCGATTCGCTCCGGCTCTATTTTTGTCACTTTAGACTTATAAGAAAATTCCTCTCCATCATCACATAAACCAGAGTCTTGTATTGCTTCCTCTGCGGCATATAACGCCAACTTTGTAAAGCGGGCCATATGACGAAGTTCTCTTTTTTCCAGCCTTTTTTCCGGTACAAAGTCCTTTACTTCACCTGCCACCTTGGTTTTATAATCTGAAGTATCAAAGGCAGTAATATAATCAATTCCACTAATTCCATTTTTAATGTTGTTCCAGCTTTTCTCCACAGAATTTCCCGTAGGATTTACAGTTCCAAGTCCGGTAACAACCACTCTTCTTTTTTCTTTCATTTCATTGCCTTTCTTTTCGAGGATACTACATCCCCATTCCACCGTCCACGCCCAATACCTGTCCAGTAATGTAACTGCTGTTTACGTCTGCCAAAAACAAAACTGTATGCGCAATATCCTTGGGGCTTCCCATTCTCTTTGCAGGAATCGAAGCAAGAATAGCTTCTTTTGATTTTTCATCCAAAATCTTCGTCATATCAGTTTCAATCATTCCCGGCGCAACAGCGTTTACAGTAATATTTCTGGAAGCCAGTTCTTTTGCCATGCTTTTTGTCAGCCCGATTATCCCTGCCTTACTGGCAGAATAATTCACCTGGCCGGAATTTCCATGGACACCCACCACACTGGAAATATTGATAATACGGCCAAAACGTTGCTTCATCATGGGACGAGTTACTTTTTGGCATAACAAAAATGTTCCCTTCAGATTCGTATCTAATACATCCATAAAC
Source organism: Lachnospiraceae bacterium (assembly GCA_024694625.1). Classification (GTDB taxonomy): domain Bacteria; phylum Bacillota; class Clostridia; order Lachnospirales; family Lachnospiraceae; genus JAILEN01. The sequence continues at coordinate 22,494 of JAILJP010000069.1, forward strand.
TCTTTTTCTGTCATTCTTGCCAAAAGATTATCCCTAGTTATTCCTGCATTGTTTACAACAACATCTATTCTTCCATTAAATGACAAGGCTCTTTCCAACAATTGATTTGCAGTATCTTCTTCAGACACATCCCCTTTCACAAGGACTAATTCTCCTAATAGGCCGTCTTCCATACAAAGTTTTTTTGTTTCATTTGCAGTGTCTTCATTTCCGGCATATCCAATAACCACGTTATATCCTGCTTTATAAAAGGAAATCGCAATCTCACGTCCGATTCCTCTTCCTCCACCGGTGACTATAACGGTTTTTCTTTGATTCTCCATAACTATTCCTCTACTGTTTTCCCATTAAAAAAGTCTCTATATCTGCAGAAGTTTCCAGTGATATTAGTTCAATGTCCTTCATATCTTTTTCTTTTGCACAACGCTTTACAAAACCTGTAAGAGCTTTCCCCGGACCAATTTCTACAAATCTTTTTACTCCCTGATCCAACATGTAATCTATGGACTCCCTCATTAAGACACCATTTTGAACCTGCTGTTCCAATAAATGCTGTATGGTTTCCGTATTGTTTTTTTCTCTTCCAATAACATTGTAGATTACAGGTATCTTTGGCTTATGAAACTCTACGTTTTTAAAATAACCCCTTAACTCATCTCCAGCTTTTTTCATATATGAAGTATGAAAAGGTCCACTGACATTTAAGCTAACGCAACGCTTTGCTCCCTTTTCCTTTGCCAAATTCGCTGCTTTTTCAACGGCTTTTTTTTCGCCACCAATGACAATCTGCCCCGGACAATTGTCATTACATATAGAGACAATCCCATCCCCCGAAGCTTCTTGCACGCACTGGTCTAATGCATCTTTTGAAAGGCCCATAATTGCAGACATAGCTGCATCCACATCTTTTGCCGCCTCCGTCATTGCCTTTCCCCGAAACGCTACCATTTGAATCGTATCTTTTTCATTCCAAACACCTGAGGCATAAAGTGCAGAGTACTCTCCTAAAGAAAGTCCCGCCACAACGTCTGGCAAAATATTTTTGCTTTTCAAAATATTGGTAATTCCACAGGCAAATGCCACCATGCAGGGTTGTGTATACTGTGTTTGGTTCAACCGATCTTTTGGATTTTCAAAACACATTTCTTTTAAGTCAAAGTCCAATTCCGCATTGTCAAAGACTTGTCTAAACTCCGGAAAGTCATCATATAAATCCTTTCCCATTCCTGTGTGCTGGCTTCCCTGACCCGCGTATAAAAATGCTGTTTTCATTCGCCCATCAACTCCTTAAATATTTCTTCTAAAGATCGTATTTCTTTGATTTGTCCACAAGTCTGTCCCGCCATTAAGCTTCCCATGTCCGTATCACCATCAAAGACTGCTTTTCGCAAACTTCCAAGGGTGTATTTTTCTAATTCTTCCACTGATGCTCCAGCCTTTTCCTGACGAATGTATTCTCTCGACATTTTGTTTTTTAGAATACGAACCGGTGTGCCTCCAATTCGTCCAGTAACAATAGCGTCCGTACCTTTTGCTTTTACTAATGCTTTTTTATAGTTTTCATGGATGGGACATTCCTCACTTGCCAAAAGACAAGTACCTACCTGAATACCACAAGCGCCTAAAGCAAAGGCAGCCTTCACCTGTCGATGATCCGCAATTCCGCCCGCTGCTATTACCGGTATAGAAACCGCATCCACTGTTTGTGGAACCAAAGTCATGGTACTCATTTCTCCAATATGACCACCACTTTCACTACCTTCTGCAATCACCGCATCCGCACCAACGCGTTCCAAATGCTTTGCCAAAATGGGAGCAGCCACAACAGGAATTACCGTGATGCCGGCTTTCTTCCATTTTTCAATATATCTTCCCGGATTACCTGCACCGGTAGTAACCACTTTTACGCCCTCTTCCACTACAATATCTGAGAATTCATCTGCATCAGGATGCATCAGCATAATGTTTACTCCAAAGGGACGATTCGTTTTTGACTTTGCAATTTTAATCTCTTCCCTTAGCATAGCCGGATTCATTCCGCCTACTCCGATAAGTCCAAGTGCTCCCGCGTTGGAACAAGCCGCTGCAAAATCACCTGTCGCAATATTTGCCATTCCTCCCTGTATAATTGGGTATTTTGTTCCAAGTATTTCATTTAATTTCTTCATGTTTTTCTCCAATTCGAATCAACGTCCCAGCCCAGGTTAATCCTCCGCCGAATCCTACCAGCATTAATGTATCTCCACATTTTACTTTTGAGGATTTTACAATTTCATCTAAGGCCATAGGAATAGAAGCGGCACTTGTATTTCCAAATCGATCCATATTTTTATAAAACTTTTCCGGATTACTTTTTAACTTTCGAACGCAGTGATCGATAATTCTTGCATTTGCCTGATGGCAAATCACCATATCAACCTCATCTAAAGAGATATTTCCCTTTTCTTGCAATCTCATTAAACATTTTGGAATAGCTTCCACAGCAAATCGAAAAACAGCTTTTCCATCCATTTTAATCGTACTTTTCTTTGGGCCCGGACCTTCAACGGCAATTTCATATCCCCCTCTGGCTCCTAAAACTGATTCGTATACGCCTTCATCCACCGTCTGAATGACCGCTGCACCAGCTCCGTCGCCAAATAAAACGCAGGTATTTCTGTCCGTCATCTCCAAAAGTTTGGATAAGTGTTCACATCCTATTACCAACCCATAGGTTCCATTTGTACTGTTCAACAGACCTCTCGCAACTTCCAGTCCATAAACAAATCCACTACAAGCAGCATTTATGTCCAAAACCGGAATATCTTCTCTAATTCCAAGCTCTCTTTGAATAATACAAGCCATAGAAGGGGTAATATATTCACCTGATATGGTTCCACAAACAATACAATCAATTTGATTGATTTCCAAACGAGCGGATTCTATGGCTTTTTGAGCCGCTTCCATAGCCAAGGTAAAGGCATTTTCATCATCACCACAAAAACGACGTTCTTTGATACCGGTTCTCGAAACAATCCACTCATTACTGGTATCCACTATTTTTTCAAATTCATCATTTGTGATACAGCGCTTTGCCTTTGCCATACCAGTTCCTATGATTTCTATTTTTTTCATGTATTATCCAATCTTTCTATATTTTGACTGTCTATCATTTTTCAATTCATTTGGGGACATTTTCATTAATTCCTGCAAATGCTTCCATATGGTTGCATCCATTTCCCGCATAACTGCTTTATAGTTTCTTTGAGCACCACCAATTGGCTCTTTTATTACCTCCTCACAAACTCCTGCCTCTTTTAAGTCCCCCGCAGTAAGTTTCATCAACTCACATGCCTCTTTTTTTCTTTGGGCATCTTTCCATAAAATGCTGGCAAATCCTTCCGGACTTAAAATAGAATACACGGCATTTTCTAACATCAATACACGATTGGCTACACCAATGGCCAAGGCTCCACCGGAATTTCCCTCCCCGGTAATAACTGAAATAACCGGGACATGGAACTGACTCATCTTTGCAAGATTCACAGCTATTGCCTCTCCTTGTCCGTGTTCTTCCGCCTCCACACCTGGATATGCTCCCGGCGTATCTATAAAGGTAATAATCGGTCGCTTAAATTTCTCTGCTTGTTTCATAAGACGAAGCGCTTTTCGATATCCCTCCGGGCAAGGCATTCCAAAGTTATATTTCATATTGTCCTCCATGGTGTGTCCTTTACGATGCCCCAATACCGTCACCGGAATACCATGAAAGAAAGCAATGCCTCCATAAATACTTAGGTCCTCATCAAATAAATGATCTCCTTTTTGTTCAAAGAAATCCGTAAATAATCCTTCGATAAAATCATCTACATGGGGACGCATACTATGTCTTGCCAAAAACACTCTGTCTTCCGGAGTCAAATGTTCACACTCTGCCAGAAAATACTCTCGCATAGATTTCAGTTTTGAAATCTCCTTGTTATGAGCTTTCCAATCTTCTCGCTCAACTTCTGTATCTTCCAATACTTCCTGAGCGCTTCCAACGGCCTTTACCAATCCCCTGGTAACCTGTGCTGTTTCACTTTCCAGTTCTTTAATTTGAACATCCAGTTTTTCTACTTTTTCCAAAATTTTATCTATCATGCTCAACCTCAAGTTTGATCATTATACTTACTACTATTTCACATGCAGTCTTAACAATTGAATCAATGTTTCACGCATTTCACTTCGAGGCACGATTTTATCCACAAAACCATGTGCCTCCAAGTATTCGCTTTTCTGAAATCCATGGGGAAGTTTTTTATGAATGGTTTGTTCAATAACTCTTGGACCGGCAAACCCAATCAAAGCGCCTGGTTCTGCCAATGTAATATCACCCAAAGAGGCAAAACTTGCTGTCACACCTCCTGTCGTTGGATGGGTCAAATAACTAATATACAAGCCCCCGGCAGCATGAAACTCCGCAATAGCCGCCGACGTCTTAGCCATCTGCATAAGACTATAGATTCCCTCCTGCATTCTGGCACCACCACTAGCTGAAAAAATAATCAGTGGCAGTTTCTTTTTCGTTGCATATTCTATCGCTCTCGTAACTTTTTCACCCACAACACTGCTCATGCTGCCCATAAAAAAACGACTATCTAAGGCAATTACTACAGTCTTATATCCACCAATTTTACCGACAGCAGACAATGCTGCTTCTTCCAGACCAGTTTCTTTTTTCTTTTCTTCCAGTTTTTTTGCATAATCTGGGAATTTCATAGGATCAGCTGCCTTAATATGAGCATTAAACTCCTTATAAATTCCCGAATCAAAAATCAAAGACATTCGATAAGAAGCACTGATACTTCTGTACTTTCCGCAATTGGGACAAACGTAATAGTTATCGATCCAGTTTCTTTTTAAAGAACGTCGTTTACATTTTTTACACGCAACAAATTCCGGTTCTTCATTTTTTATCTCCTGCGACTCCCCTGGAAAAGACCTCATTACAAATGACTTTGAAATCGTATTTAATAATGATTCCATTCATTTCACTCCTTATTTATTGGACTCAATGGCATCCAAAACATCCTGTACAGTGTGAATTTCCATAATGGCTTCATCTGGAATTTTAATACCTGTCTTCTCTTCAATCTCCATATGCAATTCCATAATAGATAAGGAATCCGCTTCCAAATCATCTATCAGATTTGCTTCCGGTGTAATCTGATCCTCTTCCGCACCAAGAATCTCTACCATAATTTCCTTTAATTCCTCTAATGTCATTTTAGTTGCCTCCTTTTTATCTAAATTCTTTTTAACTAAATTCTTTTGAAATAATATATCGAAATATCTCTGATGTCAATTCTTTTTTAATAAAAAAACAGAGGGCAGTTTCCCGCATCCCTCTGTTTTAAAGCATTTCTAGCCATATTTTATTTTTGAGTTTCCTTTTCATCTGAGATTATCCAAAAATTCTCGCAACACTGTATCCTGAAATCCACCCTCGTATGTTCCACTTAGGAAACGTTCCAAGGCCTCCTCTTTCATTCGACTCCAGGATTCCTTTTCATGATTTACCATGATTGGATAGTAAAATACGCCTTTTTCTGCGGCCGCTTTCATATCGCCTACTGCATCTCCGCACATCAAGACTTTTGAAGACTCAAAGCCCTTCTTTTTGATTTCACCGATGCAAAATGCTTTGCTTCCCATGTCCTGGGTACAAAGCAAATCTACATAATCCAAAAGACCAAATCTCTCCCACTCGTCTTTTACTGCTTTGGGATTTGCACTGGACACCACTGCAATATTGCAGGATTTATGAATTTTTTCCAAAGCTTCTTTTACACCATCAAAGGGTCGAACCTCTTCTTTCGGAAGTTGTTCAATCGCCTCATTTACCGCATTACTCCATGATAATGCTTTTTGGAAAATCTCATGCTCTTTGGATTTTTCTTTGACTGCTGGATTGGATAACTCCGGAGCATTTTCAGCCCAGTCCACCAATAATTCCACGCCGGAAATAGGCATGTAAGTATCATTTACTTCCTTTAACGCAGTGGCCAAACCTTTAAATCGGTTAATCCCACGGGTTACGGTATAAAGATTTACCTGATTCCAGCTTTTTAGGATTTCGTCCTGCCACTGCTGTAGTCCCCACTCCTCTACCATGCATGGACCAAAGCACTTGATATGTTTAATATTCATGGTATCCATGGCGCATCCGTCAGAATCAATGCATACCACGTATTCTTTTGTCTTTTTAAAATCATCAAATCCGGACATTTTTTCTCTCCAAATCTTCTTATTTTTCTATACCATTTTTACAATCGTGTATCCCAGCGGTCACACCAAACCAAATCATTGGCATTTCCTTTAAATTCTGAAACACCGGTAAGCTTTTCCACTAAGGAATGTAAATACTCCGGTGTGTCGCCATAGGCATTTACAAATGTTTTCATCATGGGCACATCAAATAAATGATTGGTATAGTTTAAAGAAACTGCTACTGTAGGCACTTCACTGACAAACCATGGATTCTCCATAGAGTGGGAAGCAGAATAGCTTAATCGAACGTTGTTCTCTTTCGCATAGCCTTTCATGTTTATGACAAAAAGTACCACATCCGTATTCTTCTTAAACTCCTCACGGGATTCGTGACTCATGACTTTGAACTTATTGAATTTGCTTTGTCCTTCCATTTCAAGCTCATAGTAATCCTTAGGAGCTGTTACGGAAAATCCTGCCTTTTCCAATTCTTCGATCAACTTAGCCTTTGCCTTATCGGCACCGTCCAAAAGGGTTACCGGTGCACTTTCCAAAAAATAAAGTCGAAGATTTTTTTGTTTTGCAGGAGAAATGGGCAAAAGATTCTGGGTATCTTTTACTAAGGTAATGCTCTCATCTGCTGCCTTTCTTGCACAATCATGATGCGCAGCACAGCCTACCATTTCCAAAGACTCTTTCGAAGGGAAAGCAGATTTATGCAAATTCAGCATGGCCTTTAATCCTAAGATACGAAGCACTGCGTCATTTAATCTCTCCTCTGAAAGTAATCCCTCTTCCAAACCTGCTTTTACATAGGAAATATCTTCAGCCGGATCATTAAAGAACAAAATCATATCGCAACCTGCTTCAATCACACCTGGCATCGCTTTCTTTCGATCTGCTTTGGAAGAAAGTCCAACCATATGGGTAGCATCTGTAATAACAAGCCCGTTAAATCCAAACTGTTCACGCAGCAAATTCTGTAACAATTCCGGTGAAAGTGTGGCTGGTTTGATATCAGAATCCTTTAAAGAAGGATTGAATTTTTTCTGATAAGCAGGCTGACAAATATGTCCAACCATAATAGAGGGGAGTCCTGCATCAATCAGCTTTTTGTAAACCAGTCCAAAACTTTCATCCCATTCTTCTACAGACAAATCATTGCATCCCATAATAAGATGCTGATCTCTTTCCTCCGAACCATCTCCGGGAAAATGTTTTGCGGCACAGGCAATTCCTTCTTTTTGCATCTCATCCAGATAGGCCAAAGAACGCTCTGCCACTAGTGCAGGATCATTTCCAAAGGCTCTGGTATTTACAATGGTATTTCTCCAATTGGAAACCACATCACAGACTGGCGCAAAGGACCAGTTCGCTCCGATGGCCTGCATTTCTTTTGCACTGACTTTCGCCATATTTCTCACTACATCATCAGTGGATGCTGCTCCACAAGCAGCACCACCGGCAATATAGGTTCCTTCTCCTACGGCACCATTTCCCCCGGCTTCACAGTTTGCTGCAATCAAAAGGGGTACTTTTGAATTTTCCTGAAAGAAACGATTCTGTTCATAGACTTCTTCCAAAGTCCCTCCCTGCCAACGGGCACCACCAATGTGATATTCATTTATCAGCTTGCTTAGAGATGCTTCATCTCTTTGCAATGTTAAATTCACAAAAAGCTGTCCTATTTTTTCATCTTCGGAAAGGGAAGAAAAAGTCTCTTCCACCCACTGAAGTTGCTCTTCATTTAAACAAAATGGCTTTGCCAAAAGATTTACCATGTAATACCTCACTTCTAAACTTTAAGCATTTTCCATGCTTTCTCTTTTAATTCTTGCAATATCCTCTGCAATAGTATCCATTTTTTCTTTATTCAAAGGATAAAAATGCATTGCAATAATATTGAAAATAAATCCAATCAACACCACACCAAACATACAGAAGACACCAACGACTGCCAATCCAGGAGTGTAGGGAGTCTCTGCTGTAGGAAGCTCTGTGGATGAAGAAACTGCTGCACAAAGCACACCAATAATCAAGGGTGCCAAAGATGAAATCAGTTTATCAATAAAACTGAAAATGGTTCCGATTAAACCGGGTACATATTTTCCACTACGATACACTTCATAGTCGGTACAATCTGCTGTCATTGGATAAACCAGACCACTTGCAATATTCTTTGTACCTGTAAAAAGCAACATAAGAATAAGGAATATAACAGTAAATGCATTAAATCCTGTAAAGCTGCCATCTCCCGGAAGACTTAGTGATGAAGGATCTCCAAAAGCAAATAATAAGATAATAAGTCCAAGCAAAATAATGGATGCCCAGGAAGCCAGTTTAAAGCCTTTCATCTGTCCAAACTTTCTGGCTACATATCCGATACCAAAAATCAAAATCAATACTCCGGGAATAGTGGTATAGGTACCCATTAATCCTGCTGCCGCAGCATTTCCACATACAATAGCGTAGATCAAAATAGAAACGGTAGCATTACCATTCATCTGAGTAGCCAGCTTATCGGTAGAAGCACTGATGACAAGCATCTGAAGGGCTTTGTTGTTCTTTAATACATCCCAGTAGTCTTTCAACGTAATCTTCTGAGATAAAGAATTTCCTGTTCCGTAAAACTCAGGTCTGTCCTTTTCACGAATAGCCAGATACACAATTACGGTACATACCAATGAAAGAACAGCGACTACCTTCCACATTTCCTGGAAGTAACCCATATCAAACTGATAATTGTGCTTTCCTAAAAGATAGGTATAGGAATAAAGCGGAGCTACTGCAAAGAAAATGGTATTAATGATTCCCTGATAAATACCAAAGGTAGGTCTTTGCTTAGGATCACTGGTCAAACAGGTTTGAGCGGATTTTGTAACCACACACTGACAGGTATAACCAATAATATAAACCGCATAGAATACTACGAACATGGCAAACTGTGCTGCCTTAGGGAACTTCGGTGTTACAAAGAACATAATTGCGGACATCACCAACATAATAATCTGTCCAATAATCAAAAACGGTCTGTTCTTTCCAAGTTTTCCATTGGTTTTATCCAAAATAATTCCAATGATGGGATCTGTGATTCCATCCCAAACTCTCATGAATGTTGCCAAAGAAGATGCGATTACCACTGAGGCACCGATAATACCATTCAAATAGTAAGAAATAAAAATCATTTCCCACATGTAGGCATTTGTTGCCACTTCGTTTACTGCCAGACCGGCAATCTGCCACCATTTGGCTCTGTTAATTCCATCATTTTTTATTTCCATTTTAACCTCCTTTTATAAAACCCCTTTGTTTTATGAAGGTATCATAGTCATTAATCCCACTCAAAACAACGATAATATTATTTTTTTATAGTAATATATTATTTATTTACATTTTTACAATAATATATTACGATTGTACAGTAATATTGTATTGTTAACAGGTGGCTTATATGGATAGATATTATCTAAATTTTACAACCAGTTTTTTTCACAAAATGAATATTCAAACAAAACTTCTACAGGCTAATCTACCACTGCCTGCAGATTGCGATTTGGGGCTTCGAAAGGAAATCTCTCTTCACTCCCCTATTTCCATTTTTGAGTTTGAAGAAATAGATTCTAATTTTATAAAAAATCATATCATTTATATTTGTACTGATTTGTACCGGTGTAACTATATTCTAATTCCGCTTCCGGATTCCGGTGAATCTCAGGTGCTTCTTGCCGGTCCTTATCTCACAGAGCGTACAGACATCAATCGTACCACCAGACTCTGCAATGAGCTGGATATTCCTTCATCTCTGCATGCCTTTATCAATCAATATTTTTCCAGTCTGCCACGTATGCAGGAGCAGGCCTTTTTAGAGAATTATCTTTTTACCTTGGGTGAATTCCTATATGGACTTGGAGCATTTCAGTTGCAATACCTAAAACAACATTCAAAAGAAGATACTACCTATGTAGCAAAGCTTGAATCCAGTCAGGATGAAAGTTTAAAGAAACGACTGGAAGATCGCTATGAGCTGGAAGGACAGGTAATCGATGCCATTTCCAGAGGGGATTTTCACAAAGCCATGCACTACAGTACCAATCAGGCTTTCCAGAATATCGACAACCGCTCTCCCAATCCTCTACGAAGTATAAAGAATAATCTTTTAACCTTTAACACACTATGTCGAAAAGGTGCAGAGCTTGGGAAGGTACACCCCATTCATTTGGACGAAATGTCACGACGGATGGCCATTAAAATAGAAAATATGACTTCTCCCGGTCAGGACCGGGATGTTCATCGGGAAATTCTGAAAAACTACTGCCACATGGTTCAGGAAAAATCCACCGATGGGTACTCTCCCACCATGCAACGGGTACTAAATCATATTCTTCAGAATCTGACAGAGCCCACCCTGACTCTTCAAAACACAGCAGATGCTCTTTCCTTAAGCAAAACATATCTCTCTGCTCTGTTTAAAAGAGAGACCGGCTTGACCTTTACATCCTATGTGAATAAAAAAAGAATTGAACACGGTATTTTTCTTTTAAACACCACAGATTTGCAGATTCAGGTAATAGCCGGCGAATGCGGTATTCCCGATGTGAATTATTTTTCAAAAATATTTCAAAAAGAAAAAGGGATGTCTCCCTCTGAATATAAAAAGCTGATACATCAGAAGCAGACATCCTATTAGTTACTTATAAATCGATTTTATTTTCAATCAAATATGCAGAGCCGAACATAGCAAGTACGCCTAAGCCAACGCTGTATACCAAATTGATAATTCCGGCTGCGGAGAAAAGATTGATACTGTTTACTACCACACCATCTTCACCTAACATAACGGAAAAATCATAATCCGGCAAAACCATATTGGCAATGTAATTAAAGAAAGCACATAAAACAATGAATAAAACAAAACTAATCAGGCCCTGAAGCTTATGTCCTCGAAGGAGTGTGTTGCTCAAAGAAATCGCAAAGTAAGCAACGGTTAAAATAAAGAACACTTCAACGATCATAATAAATCCCGCTTTTCCAATGGAAAGAATGGTCTTTTCGCTCAACAACACATCTAAAAATTGAGCAAAACTTGCCATATCAGACTCAAACACCTTGGCTGTATTGCCACTCATTTGTTCTGCCATTTGATGACCTTTAGAAATCAGAAGCTGAACATCCAAAACTCCCAAAAGAAAATAACCAACCATGAAGGCTACTCCAGTGAAAAATGCGGTTAAAATCTTTGCTGTAATAATCTTTACTGCCGGCTGTGGAGTCATATACACCAAGTATCCGCTTTTATTATTAAAATCTCTGGAAAACATCACAAGTCCATTGATTAAAATCCAAAAAGACACGGCTCCTCCGGTCAAAATCAAAAGGACAATGGATATACCTACATTTTCAAAGTCAAAATAGTTTTCATATAAAAACAAACACTCTAATACAGCCAGGATTCCCAGCATAACAAAAATCGGTACACGGTTTTTCATTAATTCATATTTCATCGTCTTAAACATTATGCTACCTCCCCACTGTAAATCTCACGGTATTTATCCACGATGGACTTTGTTTCTTTTTCACGAAGTTCCTCTACGTCTGTTTCGTAAGCGATGGAACCTTCTCGCATAAAAATGGCGTAGTCCACTGTCTTTTCCAACTCTTCTACCATATGACTGGAAATCACCACGCAACCATCCTCCGGAGCATATCCGATAATGGTTTTAATAATAGCATCCCTAGACATTAAATCGATTCCGTTTAAAGGCTCATCTAATAAAATCATCTTTGCTCTTCGAGAAAGGGTAACTGCGATTTTCATCTTTGCCAGCATTCCGGAAGAAAGGCTCTTAATCTTCATCTCTTCCCTTAAATCCATTTCCTGTAAAAGCTTCTGAAACAGTGTCCGATCAAAATCCGCAAAAAAGTCATCATAGTACTCTGCTACGTTTTTGATGGTCATGTAACTAAAGAAAAAGGCTTCCGTGGGAGCATAGGCTACATCTCCCTTATTTCTCCAGGTCTGCTTTTCTCCATCGAATAAAATCTCACCATCATTTTGTGTGGTTAATCCGGAAATCATCTTCATAAGTGTGGATTTCCCGCTTCCATTTGGTCCTAAAAGAGCGTAAATATGTCCCGGCTCAAATGTAAGATTAATATGGTCAACAGCCGTCTTCGTGTAATATCTTTTGGTTAAATTATTACATTGTACTTTCATAATCTTTCCTTCCTAACATCATTTCTTTGATATAAATTTTTTCAACTCACTTACCATGGATGCTTCGTCATATCCCATGGATTTCATCGCATCAAAAAACTCTGACAGCACTTTGTGCAGTGCCTCTTCTTTCATACTATCCAAGGTGTCGGTGGTTTCCGCCACAAAGGTTCCTATCCCCCGCTTCGTATAGGAAAGTCCCATACGCTCCATCTCTGAATAAATACGGGCTGCAGTATTTGGATTAATATCATACTGCACTGCCAATTCTCTGGAAGATGGAAGCTTGTCGCCGGGCTTAATCTCCCCGGAAAGGATTCTGGATTTTATGTCTTCAATCACCTGCAGATAGATTGGTGTATTTGATTTAAACTCCATACCTCATCTCCACTTTCTTTTTCATACTGTTATAAAATCGATTTTACCGTACAAAGGCGTATACCATTCGCGTACCTCTGTACTAGTTAGATAGTACACTAGGATTTTATGGATGTCAACAAGAAATTTTTAAAATTTCACAGGACGAACTCTCTAAAAATTTTCATAAAAAAAGTTGGACCGATTTCTCAGTCCAACTCTTTTCCCTTTATAACCGGGGTTTTGTTTTATTATAACTACATTTCTATTTTCATATTTCCCAGTTTAGGTCTTATTTAGTTTTCCCTCTTCTTTCTGGGAATAAATCTCAATACCGTCATTAATACAAGAAGAACGATTAAAATCGGGAAAGCAATATTTACTATTCTTTGAACAAGCTGGGTGGTAGTCACCTTGTGTTCAAACTTCATACCGTGCATCATGCCCTGCATTGCATTGGAATTTGCCAATGTGTAAAGTGTACGATGCATTGCTTCTCTTGCGTAATGATACTGAACTTTATCATTTTTATCCCAGTCAAATCTCATGGATTCATCTGCAGAGGTAAGCTTAATATCAGCTCCGGCCTCAATCATCTGAACGGAATCCATAAATACACCGGTATTGGCATTGTCGGTAATAATCAAACCATCAAATGCCCACTCGTTTCGAACGATGCCGGTAATCAAAGGATAACAACCGCCGGTCCAAACATTTCCTACACGGTTGAAGGCTGTCATAATTGCCTGACATGCTCTGATTTCACGGGTCTCGGGAGTAAAAGTTCCATCTCCGTTATCTGCAAGATAGCTTTCTTCTACGTTTCCAGCTTTCATACAAATTTCAAAAGGCTCCAAGTAAAGTTCACGGGCAGCCTGCTCATTTAACCAGGTAGCAATGGAGAACTGTCCGTCTCTGTCACCTCTGTGGTTTTCCTGATCGTTGAAAGCAAAATGCTTAATGTAAGCGTAAACACCCTTAGAAGCACAGCCTAAAACTTCGTTGCTGGCAACTGCTCCGGAAAGGAAGGAATCTTCAGAATAGTATTCTCCGTTTCTTCCGGAATAAGGGGTTCTGTGAATGTTCATGGAAGGTGCATACCATCCGTTCATTCCACCGGCAAGAGCTTCATTACCAATCATAGTTCCATATTCTTTTGCAAGTTCCTGATTCCAGGTCTGTGCCAAAGCCATAGAGTTTGGATAGTACTTTCCGGTACCGCCGTAAATCAGACCGTTTGCAGTATCTGCATCCATACCAAAAGGCATGTCTACGGATTTGATGGCTTCGATTCCGTAACCGGAACGGCCGATGGTATAGTAATAATCATCTGCGGTAAGCTCATCCAACAAATCATCCCACTTGGGATCATCATAATCCAGGCCTCTCATATCAATCAATGTAAGTCCGTTGTTTTTGCCATATACCGGCTTATCTGTAAAGGCTGAAGTATCTTCATCATTTAAGGAATCGAAGGCATCCAAAGCCTTGATTTCATCTTCGGAAATTTCTTTTTTGTAAACGAAGGAAGCAGGGTTTCCCTCCTTGTCTTCTCCGTTGATTTCATTACCCCAGGTAGATATTTCATCAGAAACTTCACCATCATGCTGAGGGAAGGTACCCTCCCAGTCACTTCTGGTAAGATAGGTGGTGTCACCTCTTGCAAAATCCAGCTGGTTGGTAATCTCCACACCGCTGTAATCATCTTTTGCATAAGTAGTGGTGTCCACATCTGCATTTTCCGGTACGTATTCTGCTACAAAGTCAGCATTTCCATCAGCAGTCATTCCACCGGAAACATCAAATCCCTTCTTGGAAAGGATGTTGTTTACTGCTTCATGAGCATTCTTTGCTGCTGTAATGTAGTAAGTACCTGCATCCAAAATGTAAGTTTTTGCATTGTTATAGTCATATGCCTTTAGCTGGCTCTGAGTAAAGGTTACTTCTACTGTCTCGGTTTCTCCGGGAGCCAATTCCTTGGTCTTTCCGTAGCCTACCAATTCTACTGAAGCCTTTTCTACACCATTTGCCTTGTCATACTCTGTGTAAGGAGACTGGGCATAGATTTCCACAACATCTTTTCCGGCCATTGCACCGGTATTTGTAACATCTACGGTTACCTTGCACACATTGCCATCCCAGGTAACGGTTTGATTCGCCCAATCAAATGTCGTATAAGACAAACCAAAGCCAAAGGGATAACAAACCTCAGATGCATAATCATACTCACCAACATTTGCAGTATTCATAACCACATCTTCGTATCTTGTCTCGTAATAGCGATAACCTACGTAAATGCCTTCCTGATAAGTAACATAGTTGTACTTGGTAGGATTTCCATTTTCATCATAGTACTGATAATCACCAAAGTTTGCAGCTGCAGGTGACTTTGATGCATCAGCTGCGTATGTATCTACTGTTCGACCGGAGGGGTTCTTTTCACCTGTAAGAATTTCAGCAAACTGGGTCAAACCGGAAGTAGCTTCCACTACTGCTGTGATGTGAGGATAGTCTTTTAACCAATCCAACTCTACAGCGGCATTGGAGTTCACCAACAAAATAACGTTTTCAAAATTATCATTTAAGTAAGATAAAATCTCCAACTCTGTGGTGTCAGGTTCGATATAACTCTTTTCCTTATCTGCCTGATTGTCAGCGTGATTGTACATGGAACGAGGCATATCTCTTCCTTCGCCGGCAACACGTTTAAATACATAAATGGGAATCGTTCCCTGAATAGAGTCTACCACCTTGCTGTCGGATGTAATATCCGTCAAGGGTACTTCGTTGATGCTAAAGTCCTCATCATCACCAAAGCTTACAGATCCCTGTCCAAGACCATAGTCAGATGCTTTTCCACTGTAGAAATCCCACAGAGTTTCATTCACCTTTAATCCACTGGCTTCAAACTCCTCTTTTAAAGTTCCGGAACCCATGCCCATAATACCGGACTGAGTGGTCACTTTATTGGAGTTTACACTGAAAAAGCTGAAGGTCTGATCCTTGTTTACCAAAGGAAGGATTCCGTCATTTTTCAATAACACCATTCCTTCGCTGGCAATTTGATCATCCAACTTTTGCTCAGCCTCTTTTAACTCCTCTTCACTTTCGTAATCTGATTTGTAATAGTCCAAATCATAATCTGCGGTGTCCACGCCATTTTGATCAATGACTTTTGCATTGGCACCGGACATGTTATCTACCATACGATTGTTATCCATCATAAGTGTATTGGCATAATACATACCAATCACCATGCCAACAATCAATACTGCAGAAATCACTGTCTTTACAATCTTTTTCGTCATAGACTGTTCTTTCTTCTTTGACATTTTTTTCACTCCTATACAAAAATAATCAAGACCCTACCCCTCCTAGATAACGCCTTGATTACAATTTACATTTTCTATTTCATATTTGAGTGATTTCTCGTAACCTGCATTTTTTTTATCGTAGAATGCAAGTAAAAAATATCTTTTATTTTTGAAAGATCATCCGTACCACAAAGGTTTTGTCATTTGCCTTATATTCAAAAATACCATCGTATTTTTTAACGATTTCTTTCATGCTGTTTACCCCATAGCCATGGGAATCCTTATCTTTTTTCGTGGTAAAAAGATTTCCATCTTTGATGGTGGGCGCTGCAGCAATGGGATTTCGAATTTCCACAATCGTCATCCCCAGTTTTTTTTGAATCAAAACAGAAATATAGCGCTCACTTTCCGGCACCTTTTCTGCTGCCTCTATAGCATTATCCAAGGCATTTCCCAAAAGGGTATAAAGGTCCAACCCATCCATAAAGAGCATGGATTTTCCCTCACAGATACAACTCATGGTAATCTTTTTCCGTCCGCAGGCCAGACGCTTTTCCGTTAACACCGTATCTAAAAGTTCATTTTCCGTATGCACCACAGAATCGTAGATTCCAATGTTTTCTTCCATTCTTTGAAGGGCTTCCTGTCTTCGCTCTTCATCTGTCATGGCGTTCACTGCGGCGATTTGATGCTTGATGTCATGATAGTTTCGGTTCACCACGGCCATGGCATCTTTGGAAAGTTCATACTGCATTTTTTTCTGATTCCAAAGCTTTTCACGAAAGGCAAATTCTTCCTCTTCCAACCTGGCAATGACCTGTCCCCGCTGCATGCTTAAAAGTAAAAAACAGGCCATGGACGCATAAACCGCATGAATATACTGAAAACCTTCAACAAACGAAATCAAACTTAAAACCAAAACAAGAAAAATAACAAACACTCCGGTCCAAATGGACGTAATGGCATCTATTCGGTAATGTCCGTCTTTTGTCATAGGTTTTGCCAATAAATAATAAGATGCCACACATACCACTCCATGTGCTAAAACGTAGACTATTGGACTTTTATTATCAATCTGGTTGGAAGTATTATACTCTATGAGCAAACGCATGCAGTAAGCAATATGTTCTGAAGCATAGGCGATGGAAACAATATATATGGTCTCCATAATATCTGTCTCAACTGTGAGATAAATAGCAATCATCAAAAAAACAATGTGTATTCCGTAATAAGACACCGTAGGTAATATTCCGGTAACAAGTTCCAAAATACTCTTATAAGAATCCTTATAAACCCACCAGTTAATAGAATAATTCGCTATTACAAAATATGCCAATGCACTGACAACGATAAACTTCAACCCCGACCATCTTTTCTTATTCATGGGAATAAGAAAGACTATAATGGCGGCTAACATCTCAGTTAAAAATGATTGTACCATGCTACACTCCTGTTCCTACATAATCAGCCAGTGCTCGTAAGAAATCCTTTTTTCGTCCACGACTAAGATAAAGAGTTTCTCCCCCTACCGTTACTTCGTCACCTTTTACCAGGGACACATGCTTTAAATTTACAAGAAATGCATTGTTTCCCCGAGCAAAATTAAAGGGAGCCAATTCCACTTCCATCTCTTTTAAGGTAGTGTTTTTTTGCATCATAACACCGCTTTTTGTATGAAAGACCAAATCATGATTTGTCACTTCCACATAAAAAATATCTTCAGTAGAAACTTTTCGCTTTGTACTTCCGTCCGTCACCAAAATCTGTTTTTCCATCTTCCATTTTTTGATAGAGGAAATGGCTTTATCCAAAGACAGTTCCAACTGTTGGTACTTTACCGGTTTCAAAATAAAATCGGAGGCATTCACTTTATATCCTTCTATAGCATACTGCGCTAGAGAAGTAATAAAGATAATCACCACATCCCCGTCCAGTTCCCGAATCTCCTGGGCTGTCTTCATTCCATCTTTGTGCTTCATGCGAATATCCAAAAAAATAATATCATAATCCGCACTGTAATCATCCAAAATATCAATTCCGTCATTAAAGATTCTTGGAATGATATGAACATCCTTTTCCTTTTCGTAGCGGTTTAAAAACTCCACCAGTACGCTTTGGCATTCTCTTTCATCCTCTACAATTGCAACCCTATACATATTAACTCTCTCATTCTCTCCAACAAGTTTCTTGCCGTTACATATTTGTAAATATAAAACAGGAAGCAGTTAAAATGCAACTACTTCCTGTCAATGAAACTTCCCAATACTCTATTGATCTATCCCAATATATCAATATATTCTCCTGCCAAAGCCTTGTTCATACTGCGCACAGCACAAAACTTTCCACACATGGAGCAGGTGTCTTCAAACTCCGGTGCTCGGTCCTGGCGAATTTGTTTTGCAGTCTCCGGATCAATGGCACACTCCCACTGTTTGTCCCAGTCAAAGCACTGTCTGGCTTCCGCCATGGCATTGTCCTGATCCATAGCATGAGGAACTTTTTTCGCAATGTCTGCTGCATGAGCCGCAATCTTAGAAGCGATGATTCCCTGTTTTACATCTTCCACATTTGGAAGGGCCAAATGCTCTGCGGGAGTCACATAACATAAAAATGCCGCACCGTTTTGCGCTGCAATGGCTCCACCAATGGCAGCTGTAATATGGTCGAATCCCGGAGCAATATCCGTTACCAAAGGTCCCAATACATAAAAAGGTGCTCCCATACAAACCTTCTGCTGGATTTTCATGTTTGCTGCGATTTCATCCATGGGCATGTGTCCCGGTCCTTCCACCATTACCTGAACATCTTTTTCCCAGGCTCTTTTGGTGAGTTCTCCAAGACGAACCAACTCCTCCATCTGACAAACATCGCTGGCATCCGACAAGCATCCCGGTCGGCAGGCATCTCCCAGAGAAACCGTCAAATCATATTCCCTGCAAATTTCCAAAATCTCATCATAGTATTCGTAGAAAGGATTTTCTTCTCCCGTCATACTCATCCAGGCAAAAACCATGGAGCCTCCACGGGATACGATATTCATCTTTCTTTTATGCTTTTTGATTTGCCCAATGGTTTTTCTGGTAATTCCACAGTGGAGTGTAACAAAATCCACACCATTTTTGGCATGCAGTCGAACCACATCCACAAAGTCCTTTGCAGTTAAAGTGGAAAGATCCCTTTGATAGTGAATGACACTGTCATAGATTGGCACCGTTCCAATCATGGCGGGACATTCCTTTACCAGTTTCTGTCGGAAAGGTTCCGTGTTTCCATGGCTGGACAAATCCATAATGGCTTCTGCCCCCATATCTACTGCAGCCATTACCTTTTTTATTTCAATATCGTAGTCTTTGCAGTCCCTGGACACTCCAAGATTCACATTAATTTTGGTACGAAGCATGGAGCCAACTCCATAGGGATGGATAGAAGTGTGATTCTTATTTGCAGGAATTGCCACCTGACCTTTTGCTACCAGATCCCGGATGTCTTCTGTAGTGCGATACTCCTCTTTTGCCACTACTTCCATTTCCGGAGTAATGATTCCTTTTTTTGCTGCTTCCATTTGTGTTGCATAGTTTCTCATGTTGTTCTCACTTTCTATTATCGCCTTCTTTTATAACATGTGGTTCATTGGTCCCACACCATGGCCCAAATCCAGGCCTTGCTCAATCACTTTTGTCACATACTGTTTTCCCCGCATTACCGCCTCTTCTAAGGAATAGCCCAGCGCTAAATTTGAGGCAATGGCAGAGGATAAGGTGCACCCGGTTCCGTGGGTGTTTGGATTTTCAATCCGCTTTTCGGAAAACTCATAAATGTGGCCGTTTTCAAATAACACGTCTGTAACAGAGTTTTCTCCAACTTCATCAATTCCGAAGTCTGATTCATTTTTTCTATTTTCTTTAAAATGGCCGCCCTTTATCAAAACGGCACATCCATACTTCTTCCCCAGTTTTTCTGCCATCATTTCCATATCGTAGTAGTCTTTTGCTTTTTCACCGCTTAAATACTCTGCTTCCGGCAGATTGGGAGTGATTAACCTGCAAAGAGGAAACAGTTCCCTTTCCATTTTTTTCACTGTCTCTGCATCCATCAACCGTTTTCCGGAAGTGGAAATCATCACCGGATCCAAAACGATGTTTTTGCAATTGTATTCCTTTAGTTTTCGAATCACCGGCAAAAGCAGCGCTTCCTTTGGAATCATTCCAATCTTTATGGCATCAGCACCAATATCTGATAAACAAGCATCCAACTGTTCCTCCAAAAAGGAAAGCGTAACGGGAGAAACATTACGGACTCCCAAGGTGTTTTGTGCCGTCAAAGCAGTGATGGCAGTCATACCATAAACCCCATGGGCACACATGGTTTTTAAATCCGCCTGTATGCCGGCTCCGCCACTGCAATCACTGCCAGCTATGGAAAGTACCACTTTCATTGGCTTATCTCCTCATATTTTTTCTTCATGGCTTCTGCTGCCTCTTTCGGAGAGTCTGCCTTCATAATGGCAGACACCGCACAAACTCCGGAAACGGAAATCCCCTTTAACACATCCATGTTTGTGGGATTCAATCCTCCAATGGCGTTGACGGGAATGGATACCTCGTGGCAAATATCCCTTAAAGTCTCCACAGGCGTCAGCACCGTTTTTACCTTTGTGGTGGTTGGATAAATCGCTCCAACTCCCAGATAATCTGCTCCATTTTTCTCGGCAGATTTGGCAGCCTCCACGGTTTTTGCCGTCGCTCCTAAAATCTTTTTCGGGCCTATCATCTTTCGTGCCAACTCCAAAGGCATATCCTCTTTTCCTAGATGAACACCCTCTGCATCCACAGCCAACATCACATCCACTCTGTCATCAATGATGAGTGGTACTCCATATTTTTTTGTAAGGTTGTGCACCTTTGTTGCCAAATCGATGTAGTCCTTTGTGGATTTGTTTTTCTCCCGCAATTGAAGTAGGGTAACGCCACCTTCCAAGGCGGATTCCACCCGCTTAAAAAACTCATCTTCCTCATAGGAACTACTGTCTGTAATAAAATAAAGTTCTGTATTTAATTCCATATTTCTCTCATCTTCGTAATGACTTAAATAATCTAACAGCCGTAATTGAAAAGTGCCGTTTCCAAACTTTGTCTCCGCTTTTTCACCACACTCTGCGAAAAAAGAAACCGCATTTTTCACAGAAGTCGCAGTGTTTTTAACGGATAAAAAAGTGGCAATCACAGCCCCCAACAAACATCCTGTGGCTGTGATTTTTCCAAGCTGAGCCGAGCCCTTGGTCTGTCTCCAAACGTCGTCAGCCTTTTTCTGCACCATGACACCAACATCCCTACTTTGATTCCTGTCACTTTCCGGCTCTGGGGTGGCAAGTAAATCCACAGCTCCAGTTGCAAGTACCATGGCGTGATATTTCTTTGCCAGCTTTTTTGCTGCAAACAAAACCGTAGTTTCTTCTGCAGTGCTTTCTGCATCCACTCCGGAGGTGACATAGTCTTTTTCATATAAGGATAAAATCTCAGAATAGTTTCCCTTGATTACATCCACCCTTTTTTCCAAAAGAAGTTCTTGAAAGAACTTTTTTCTCAAAGTGGAACAGGATATTCCGCAAACATCCAAAACCACCGGAATCTTTCTTTCATTTGCAGTGGCTAAAGCGATTTTCATGGCTTCCATTCTGGTATCTGAAATATTTCCAAAGTTTAGTAATAGGGCTGCTGCCCTTTGGGTAATCTCTGCTACTTCCTTTGGATGCTCCGCCATAATGGGACTCGCCCCCAAAGCCAAGACTCCATTTGCCGTAAGATTCATGGCGATAGGATTTGTAATACAGTGAATTAAACGCTTTTTGCTTGAGTTTTGCATACTTCATCTTCTCCGCTTAAGCTGTCCTGCATCTTACGAAGCATTCCGTTTCTTTGCAATTGGTACAAAAGAAGAGCCGCGATACTTCCACCGATTAGGGTTCCACAGATAAAGGAAGGCACATAGAAAAGCCAGGTCAAGCCTTCTCTTCCCCACAAAAATGCCATAACGGGATAGGATACAATGGCTCCGATGATACCGGTTCCGATAATTTCACCAAGTACTGCTGCCCAGATTTTTTTGTTGGACACACGATACAAAATACCGGACAATAAGGCTCCAAAGACAGCTCCCGTCAGTGCCAAAGGCGGGATTCCCATTAACACCATGCGGATAATTCCGATTAATACCGCAACCACAAAAGCATCTACCGGTCCCAACAACACTGCCGCTGTGATGTTGATCAAATGCGCCATAGGGCACATTCCCTCGATACGAAGAATGGGGGAAATCACCACACCAATTCCAATCAAAAATCCCATAAATACCAGTCGCAATAAGTTATACTTCTTCATACATTCCTCCTATTTTGCATGTATTTTTGAACAACAAAATAGCAGTTTGCTTCTCTTTCCAAAGCATAAAAAAAGAAGCAAACCTGATTTTTCAGATTTGCTTCTCATAAAGCATATTCCCACACAAAAATAATAGGCATCCCTACGTTGGCATTATCCAAATCAGGTTTTCGGTCGAAGGTCACACCTTCCTCTCAGCCTGTACATACAAGCTCCCGTTCTATTCAATTGTTCTTAAAACTTCCTAAGTCAGTATACCCCTTTTCATCTAGAAATCAAGGCATCTTTTGAAAAACAATATTTTTTATTGTCCCGCCTTCTTATGTCTTCGATATAAGGCGATGATTTCAAAAATGGCATCCGTTATAATCAAAAATCCCATAGACAACGTATACCACTGAATACTGACAGATGAAGACAGTATCAAATAACCTCCGCAAAGGGCAGACAATACCATTTCGTATCCATAACGGGCCTTTTTCCATTTGTCATCCTTATTGGCACGAAGCTTCAAAACGCATCGATAAGCGCTGTAGATAAAGAAAAATCCTAAAATGATGGAAGACACCAAAAACAGTGCATGGTCCTTAATCATTAAAATGGTATAAGCAATCACAAGTACAAAACTAATTGCAATACGAAGTCTTTCTTTTTCAAAATCCCATTTGGATTTCCATAAATGATATAGTGTCTGTGAAAGCTGATATAACAATCCCGTTGCAATCAAAATCGCAAAAACCGTTTCAATCAAATTTTTTGGAATCACATAACAAAGTGCTGCCAAAACTAAGGATAAAACAATACGCACAATGGTTTTTCCTTCTGTGGCTTCCTTCCAAAGTTTCCAGCCCTTGGTGTGTTTGATATCCAGCTTTACATTTTGTAGAACACTGTTTAGCGGATTTAATCCTTCTTCGTTTTCTCCCAACACCGTTACCATCAGATTTTCCAAAGCATTGGGTCCCTCTTTCATAAAATCCGCTATGGTGTAGGCTCCGTTTTGTGCCATGGTATCAAAAATTGAATTTACAAATGCCTGACGATCTTCTAGGTTATCCATCTTTTCAATGAACTTGTCAAAAACTCGGTTGGTAGCTTCGCTATAGATATCATGATTGGATAGGGTTTCCGGTTGGTTTCCCAATACCTGCCAACTCATCAAGCTGTGTTGAAGCATTTGGTTTTCATCACTTTTTACAATATAGCTTTCCGTTATCGCCGGTTCAAAAATTGCTCCAACGATACAATACTCCGGCGTCACGCGAACACATTTTGCATCGATACGATTGATTAATCCGGTATCCAAAACATCCGGGCAAAATCCCGGTCCATCATTTAAAAATACCTTTTCCACTTTTTCATAGGATACACTATCCAGATGAGACGCCGCATACAAAGCCAAATTTGCCCCCTTGGAATGACCACCCAAGAAACAGTTTTTATTTTTGGAAATCATGTGTTTCGCATAGTTCAAAGCCTGCTGCTGTGCAGGAACCCTGCAGTAGCTAAGCATGAAATCCTCTTTCCAGCCCACGATTGTTTCATCTGTTCCACGAAAGGCTACAAAGGCATCCGAATCGGTTAAGTGAAAGGTCATGGCAGCAAACTGCTTGTTTTCCCTTACTTCCGTATTGTCCTCATAATCGGAAATTACCACGTTTTGAAATCTTTTGGAATGGGCACACACTTCCAGCAACGTCTGATTCTTTTCAGAATCCGTCAAAAGCTTAAACTTTGCTTTTTTCCCGATTTTTTCCCACACCTGTCCTATGGTAAATCGGTCATTTTCTTCAAACACATCGGTCATGTCGATATAGCTCAACTGACAGAAAATGAAATTATCAATCAGATTACATTTTTCTTTTTCAAATGTATAATCGCCACGCCATAAAACATAATCTACGATATTTGCCATAGAATGCTCCTTTCGCTTACTATCATACTATATTTTTGTAAATGTTACGTAAAAAGGTTTACCTTTCTCTTCTTTCCTCCGATATAAATAATAGAGAAGTCTGAATATCTTTATTTCACATGATAAATTTGGAAATGGAATTCTAAAGCGCGTACACGGAGGTAGCGTCATGAATGTATTTCAGGTAGAGAAAAATGCATATCCTTCAACCTCTTATCCTTCCATAAGTTCCATTATTGCAGAGGAGGAGAAACGACAAAAACTCCGTGCCCTTCAGGCTAGAACTGCTCTTGAGTCCACCACCCAGCCAAATCAAGCTCCCGAGTACATGGATACGAGTTCTACCTCTGAAACCGAAAAAATTCCCACAGAAGATTTTAAATATAGTGTGAAGGAACTCTCATCTGCGATTTCCCGGGCTAAAACAAGCATAAGTGCAGGCCAAGCTGTAATAAAGGCAAAGAGAAAAGTTTTGGAATTAAAGCGTAAATTGGCGCAGGGCAACGGAGATACGAACGAATTGATGGCAGCCTTAAACCACGCAAAACAAATGGAACGAATTGCCAAAAAGAAAAAACATCACTTGGAATTGGAAGAGCTGGTAGAACATACCCAAAAGATGGATGAAAAATTAGAGCAACAGGAAGAGGCGAACTCCTCCGGTGGCTTTTCAAATTTTGACATTATTGAAGCTGCTAAGGATAAGATTTCCAAGGCACAGGAACAGATTTTATCTGAGATGGAGACTGTCCAAAAAGATGTATCAGAAGAAGATGTATCTTTGGAATTATCTGATATAGTGGATATTTCTGATAAGATGGCATCCATGGAGGATTTTTCCAACGAAATTTCTGATATGGCTGAGTTTTCTGATGAGATGTCTTCTCTCGCTTCCGAGGAGTTGGAACGTTTGGATGAAGCCATGGAGATGTTAGAAAACTTGGAAGTCATAAATCCCCACATGAGTAAAGAAGATTTAAAGAAATTAAAAATCAAACATCGCAATTCCGAAGAAAAAGATCTGGTAAAAGCCGATATGGACTATTTAAAAAATATGATTAATCTAACTATCGAAAAAGGAAATGCTCCAATGAACATTTCCCCTTCTACAGCTGCAGTTCCTATGGCTACAAGCTCACCAGCTCCGACATTTGTAGATGTTTCTGTGTAATCGATTATCATCTCAGTTTTAGCTGTCTCTCATATACTTCCCTTACAAACAATGCTTCCTCTGCTGTAATAGAAGCTGCGGAACCTGTTGCGTAAACGGATTTGTAATACAAATCAAAGGCTTTTTTCAAACTGTCTCTTTCTTCTATCGGGGCATACAATAGATAATCATACAAAAGGCCACGGTCATTTATTCCCGTAGACGAATTATTTATAGAAAGATTTTTCATGGTCTTTTGTTCTACCATGCTATGTTTCACCAATATCTTTTTGATTTGTTCCACATCCATTTTTACCCGCTGACTGTCATCCGCAAAATGATAGCGTAACTTTCGGAAGAAAATGGTTCCAAAAACAATCAAAGCGATGAGAAGGACAATGCTTCCCAAAACAATTCCCACAATGGTTAAAATGTGAAGTCCGACTGTTTTTTTGTCCGTGCTTTTTGTACTTTCCACCTCTTCCACTTCTGCCTCTTTTGTCTCCAAAGATATGGCATCTCCGACGGCGGATTTTTTCCAGGAACGAAAGGCTGCGGAAGGATAGGCTCCAGTCGGTTCAAAGGTAACCCAACCCACGTTTTCGATATAGGCTTCCGGCCAGGCATGGGCGCAGTCTGAGGTTACAGTGTAATCCTTTTGCACCTTGTAAGGGAAATCATAGTGATAGCCCATTACCGGTCGGGCAGGAATATGATTCAAGCGAAGCAGGGTCACCATAGCTGCGGTGTAATGAACGCAGTAGCCTTCTTTGGTTTCAAACAAAAACCGGTCTGCAATATCCGCCATACCGGAGGCAGAAGCCAAAGAAGAATCACTTTGATAGCCGCCCAAGGCATTGGTGCTATAAGAAAACTGACGCAAATAGCTTTCCACCGCCAAACATTTTTCATAATCACTTTTGGCATCGACAGTTATCTCCGTCGCCAACTCCATCTCTTTTTCATTGGTACCGGTGGTATCCAAATCACTCTCTGCAATCTCCTGTTTCAGTGCCTCATCATATTCATCCTTTGACAACACATCCGACAAAGAAAGGCCATACAACGCCTCCATATAGGAAGAAGCCTCTCCATAAGAAAGCATAGAAACAGACTCTGTATGTTCAAAAAGCTCCGTCAAATACGGGCTGCCATAATCAATGTCCAAATACACGGCACTTAAAGAGAATCCCTTTTTATGAAGCGCATCCTCCTCTGTTGAATCCTCCGATTTTCCCTCATATGAGATTTCATCCCCCGACGAACTTTTCCCTCCACAGGTATAATACAAACATCCCTCCGGGAGAATTTCATCTTTGGTATTTAGATACACGTATTCCACGTCCATTTTGGAAACCTTTGAAAACAAAGCCGCCCTTTCCGAATCCACTCCATTTGCGAAAAGTAGGGACAAGTAATTGCAAAGCCAACTTTTATCCTCTCCTTTGCTTCCCGGCAAATATATGGTTTTTTTCACCATCTTTTTCACACCGCTATCCCCATCCACATAGGTGTGATAAGGATAATCCGTAATGGACAACAAAAGCTGAGGCTTACTGCTTTTTTTCAACTTCCCACCTTTTACAGAAAAAGAACTGTAGCCGGTGGAATAACTTCCCCCGGGCAAAATTCCATCCAAACTGTAAAGGGCATTTTCAGAAGCCGCAGATACCCTCCTGGCAAAATCCTCCACAAAGGACCAATCAATTGGCTTTTCCCCAACAGGAAGAAAGGCTAGAATCACTGCGATTAAAATGAAAAAATGAAATGGAAAGCCCTCTTTTTTTTGATCAAAGATAAGCTTTTGCAAAGAATAAAGACTAAGCACTACGAGACTGATAAATAGCGCCTTGTCGGTGCTGTGATTTTCCACAAGCATATGACCTACAAATCGAAGCAAAAGTGCCATCACATCAAAACCAAAACAAGCAAAGGTAAACAGCTTTTTTCGTCCCGGCACGTAGCATAGAAACAGCCGAAGAATCACGGAAGCCAAAAGGCCATAGGTAATCACAGAAGGCCCGAAAATAACGTTTAGCAAAATGAACAAAAGGACCCCCGGCAAAAGGGAAAGAAGGGACACTGCCCTGTTTTTTAAAAAAATGCGAAAGACATACTCCAAGGCGCAAGAAAACAAATAAAAACCACATACGCACGCCACAAAGAAATCCCTTTGAATGGTAAAGGAATCTTTTTGAAAATAACATATGAGTTCCAAGCCAAGAATCAGTATCGCCAGTGCGTATAAAAAACATTGGGTCTCATCCACAAATACTCGTAAAACTTTCTCCCGGCAAAGGATGTTCTTTAATGACAATCCACGTTTCCTCTTCATCGACACTCTTCTCCTGCGCAAACGCCAAGTCCTGTAGTTCTGTTAAAGTGGAATCTGTTCCGTAATAAATGTGATCCGTTACGGTATTGTAAAAATCCCAAAAATCTTTATGGGTCCGAATGGTGGTTTCCACTATGGAACCGGAGGGATAGATTACCGTCAAAGGAATCCCCCGATCACTAAAGTACCAGGCCACCGATATAATAAACTCCAAAAAATAATCTCTGATTTTCAAAAACTCAATGTCCTGAGAATTTTCCGGAGTTTTATCCGCCAAAAGCAAAAGGGTAATCCGCTTCTTTTCCATCTTGTCAGGAAGTCGTACCGTAAGTTCATTTAACCTTGCGGAAACCTTCCAGTTTACGGAGTGAAGGGAATCTCCTCTTTGATAGGGACGGTTGTCACTTCCGGGAATTTCTTCAAATCGGTATTCACTTTTTACCCCCATGTTTTGAATCAGATTTTCAATCTCCAAATCCTCAGACGCCAGATCCGAAATCTGAGGTCGCACAATGGCACGATGCTTCCAGGGAATATCCAGCATGACATCAAAAATCCGAAAAGGATCCACCAGACGGATTGCATGTATGCCCACATAATATGCTCCGGCATAAAAGCATTGAATATCAGAAGAAAGTTCCACCCGCTGAAAACTGTTTAAAGAAACCTTTGTATCCTCACGAATCTCGAAAAGCTTGCATCGGTCCGTGTATAAATAAAGGCTCATGTCATAAAGCGGAAGCACTCCATCATTTTCCAACACCACTCGATAGGTATGGGTCTCCCCCTTTGTGAGCTTCATCACATCAATTTCCTGATAGATGCGCAGGCAGTGATAAGAAACAAACAAATAAATCCCGGACAAAGGCAGCAGCAAAAGCATGGCATAAAGCCACACAAAGGAAACCGGCCCTCCGTAAAAGGAGGCAAACACAATACCCAAAACCAACACGCAAAAATAAATCAGCAACCGCCACTTATGAATCTTAATCTTCATGGCAACTTACCTGGGAAAGGATTTTTTCCATTAGGGCTTCCTTCTCCACTTTGTTTCGTCTGGCTTCCGGTGTCAAAATTAACCGATGGGGAATGGTAAGAGCTGCAGATTTGCAGATATCCTCAGGAATACAGTAATCCCTATCATCCAAAAAAGCCAATGCCTGGGCAAAGCGAAGCATGGACAAAAGACCACGGGAAGAAGCACCGCAGGAAATCTGAGGATTCTGTCTGGTTTTCTCTACAATAGCTACCGCATATTTCTGGAGATTTTCTTTTACAGAAACTTCCTTTACTTTTTCTCTAAGGGATAAAATAGTTTCACAGGATAAAACCGGAGTGGTTTTTTCATGAAGAGACCCCTGTAAAAATCGACTGACCATGTCAACAGAGGCATTGGTATCCGGATAACCTACGCTTAAACGAATCATAAAACGATCCAGCTGAGACTCCGGAAGGGGATAGGTTCCCGCCTGTTCCGTAGGATTTTGAGTTCCGATTACCAAAAATGGCTGAGGCA
Source organism: Lachnospiraceae bacterium (assembly GCA_024694625.1). Lineage (GTDB taxonomy): Bacteria > Bacillota > Clostridia > Lachnospirales > Lachnospiraceae > JAILEN01. The sequence continues at coordinate 51,903 of JAILJP010000069.1, forward strand.
CCAACACCTCTTTTCCGTCTATAGTAACCTTGTTTTCTTCCATTACCTCCAGCAAAGCTGACTGGGTTTTGGGAGAAGTCCGGTTCAACTCATCCACCAAAACGATGTGATTCACCACCGGTCCAGCAACCGTTTCAAAAATCTGTTCTTTCGAATTGTAGATAGATACCCCCGTAATGTCCGAAGGTGTGGTATCCGGCGTACATTGAATACGCGCAAAAGACAAAGATAATGACTCTGCCAATGCCTTTGCCAATGATGTTTTGCCGACCCCCGGGACATCTTCCAAAAGAATATGTCCCCCCGCTAAAAATGCAGCTATAACGTTATCGATCAATTGACCTTTTCCTACGATACGCTGCTCCATACTGCTTTTCAGCAACGTGATACTCTCGCCCATATTTCCCCCTCTTATTGTGACTCCAAATAATCTAAATCGATTATACTACTTTTGCGCAAATTTCATCAATCGATTGTAATTCTTCATTAGAAAACTTTGTATTTTCTGTAGCTTTGATATTATCCAAAATCTGTGCTTTTTTCGAAGCGCCAATCAAAACAGAGGTCACTTCTTTTTTGTTTAACAACCATGCCAATGCCATCTGAGCCAAAGACTGTCCACGATTTGCGGCAATATCATTTAGTTTTTTCAACTCCCGGACCTTTTCTTCGCCAAGGGCATCCTCTTTTAAGAATCTACCGTCTGTGCGCACACGGGAATCCGTAGGAATACCATTTAAATAGCGATTTGACAAAAGCCCCTGTGCCAAAGGTGAAAAGGTAATCACACCCTTTTTTTTGTTGGCAGCTTCAGAAAGCAGTCCGTTTTCTTCGGGTAGACGAACCAGCATGCTGTATTTGTTTTGGTTGATAATAAAAGGAACTTCCAACTCCTCTAAAATATCGCAGGCCTTTGCCATAGTAGGACCGTCATAATTGGAAAGTCCAACATAAAGTGCTTTTCCACTGTTTACAATCTGAGCCAAAGCTCCCATGGTCTCTTCCAAAGGAGTTTCGGGATCCATTCTGTGATGGTAGAAAATGTCCACATACTCCAGATTCATTCTCTTTAAAGACTGGTCCAAACTAGAGATTAAATACTTTCTGCTGCCCCAGTTTCCGTAGGGTCCCGGCCACATATCATATCCCGCCTTTGTAGAGATAATCATCTCATCACGATAGGCTTTCATTTCTTCATTTAAAATTTTGCCAAAGTTTTTCTCTGCGCTTCCGGGCTCTGGGCCATAATTATTTGCCAGATCAAAATGGGTAATGCCATGATCAAAGGCGGTAAAGCACAGTTCCTTCATGTTTTCATAGTTGGCAGTATCACCAAAGTTGTGCCATAGTCCCAATGAAACTGCGGGTAAGAGCAAACCGCTGTCCCCACATCTGTTATACTGCATTGTTTCGTATCTTTCTTCTTTTGCTACGTACATATTTCCTCCTAGGGACGGTAATTCATTATACCGTCAATCTTTATACATTCTTATTCTTAAGAGCATGCTTGTTTTCCCCTTACTGCAATTATATTTAACAACAATTTCAATGTAAATATGGTTTTATACTCTCAATACAGTGTTTATAATCAGACGTAATCAAAATTACCAACGCCCTCTTCCTATTGGTTCACCCCAATCAAATTCACCATCTAAATGAAGCTGTCCATCATATTCTGCTGCACGCTCCTCTAATGTTTTATGTCGAAATGGCTTAACGAGCGTAATTATACCGTTAGATACTTTTATATCAAGAACATCATCTACCGCAAAATTTGCTTCCTGAAGTACGTCTTTCGGTATTCTAATTCCTTGACAATTCCCCCATGATTTTACTTGAGTCTGCATAAGCAATCCCTCCTATCTGTATTTACATTGTATATCCTGCTCCAATGTTCTATAAAACCTTATTCAAAAAATCTTTTAATCTCTGCGTCTTTGGATTTGAGAAGATAACTTCCGGAGTATCGTCTTCTGCTATCACGCCCTCATTAATAAACAACACACGATTCGCCACCTCTTTGGCAAAGCCCATTTCATGAGTAACTACCACCATGGTCATTCCATCCTTTGCCAGCTCCTTCATAAGGCTTAATACCTCTCCTACCATTTCAGGATCCAAGGCAGAAGTCGGCTCATCAAAAAGCATTACATCCGGATTCATGGCCAAAGAACGGGCTATGGCCACACGCTGCTTTTGTCCACCGGACAGTTGTGACGGATAGCTATCCGCCTTGTCGGATAAACCGATACGCTCTAATAATTCAGCTGCCTTTTTCTCTGCTTCTTCTTCGCTTAACTTTTTCAGCTGAACCGGTGCAAGCATAATGTTTTTCTTAATCGTCATATTGGGAAACAGATTAAACTGCTGAAACACCATTCCGATACGCTGACGCATTTCATCAATATTAACAGAAGGATCTGTAATATCATTTCCCTCAAATGTAATACAACCGCTAGTGGGTGTTTCCAAGAGATTTAAGGAGCGAAGGAAGGTGGACTTACCACATCCGGAAGGTCCTATAATAGCAATTACCTCTCCTTTTTTTATAGTAGTATCAATCCCTTTAAGAACCTCGTGTCCTTGGAAGGTTTTATGTAAATCTTTTACTTCTAATAAAATTTCATTATCGTTCATTTTTTCTCAGGCCCCTTTCCATTTTGTTTACAAGCATGGTTAAAACCAATACGAGACAAAGGTAGATCAGCGCTACCATTCCAAGTGGCATCAGCGCTTCATAAGTAACACTTCGAATAATATCAGAGCCCTTTGTTAAATCAAGTAGACCGATGTAGCCACTGATAGAAGTCTCTTTCAAAAGAGTAATCATTTCATTTCCCAATGCAGGTAAAATATTTTTATATGCCTGAGGAATAATAATCAAACGCATGGTCTTTCCATAGGGAAGTCCCAAGGATCGACCGGCTTCAAACTGGCCGGGATCCACAGACATAATTCCGGAACGCACTACTTCTGCCACATAAGCTGCAGAGTTTAAGCCAAAGGCAACGATAGCCACGAACACTTTACTTACATTTGTGCTGGCAAAAACCACATAATAAATAATCAAAAGCTGAACCATGGTTGGTGTACCACGGACAATTGTCAGATATACGTTTGCTAAAAAGTTTAAGACACTTAGTCCACCGTTTCTATCGTGAGTGGTTCGAATGATAGCAAGCAAGGAACCAAAGATAATTCCGATGAGGACTGCAAAAAAGGTAATAATTAAAGTATTCCCCAAACCTTTTAATAAATACATATAACGATGATCTTCGATAAAGTTCTGATGAAACTTTTCCGAAATTGTAAGCCCTGCAGATGCCTCTTTATCCTGAACGACAATGACCTGTTTTGCTGTGGTATAGCTATCTGAGAAATCCACATTTTTCTGTCGTTCTTCTGTAACGGTCATTCCTGCTGCCCCTACATCAACCTTTCCTGACTGAACCGCTGTAATGATGGAATCAAACTCCATATCCTCGATTTGAAGTTCATAACCTAACTCATCACAAACAGCCTGCATAATATCCATATCAATACCAATGATTTGATCATTCTCATAGTATTCATAGGGAGGAAAAGCTGCATTTGTGGCAACCACCAAGGTCCCATTTGGTCGATCCACATCTTTTTTTTCATAAGGAGTTTGTCCTCTCTCCTCATCTGTTCCGATATAATTTTTTTGAATGGATTCAATGGTTCCCTCAGCTTTCAGCTTCACTAAGGCTTCATTGATTTTTGCCGTAAGTGCCGAATTTTCTTTTGCAACAGCAAATGCATATTCTTCATCGGCAAAGGCTTCATCCAAAATAGAAAGTGAAGTGTTTTTTTCACAGAAAGCTTTTGCGGGCTGCTCGTCGATGATGACGCAATCAATTTTATTTTGCATAAGCGCCTGAATAGCATCGGCTCCTTTATTGTATCGCTCGATCATTGTGCCTGCATCATCACCCTCATAATCTGACGCATAAATATCTGCTGTTGTTCCAAGCTGCACTCCGATGGATGCTCCCTCTAAGTCATCTACGCAAGTGACCTTGTTCTTGGTTTTTGCGTTTACTTTTGTAGCGCAATTAAATGCCCCCGCAGTAAATGCAAGTATAACAGCAACTACCATTATTGCGAGAATAATTCTTTTTTTATTTTTTACCATATTCGTCTCCTTAAATCGAATAAAAATTCATCACCACAGTATATTATCGCATTTTTATGCAATAGTACAGGGGGACGGTTCTTTTGTCTTCACTCTATATAAAGAAAGCCCAGATTCCATAAAATGAATCTGAGCTTTTAACTGTCTGGACGATATTAAAAAAAGTTTTAGGACTCGTTTACCAGTTTTCCGGTCATGTGCTCCGGAACAAATTCGAGACACTGTACATTTTTGAAAGAGTTTGTAATCTCCTTATCCAAGTAGACCTGATCGTCAGTAAACTTTCGGGTCAACTCGGAACAAATCTTTAACGAAAGCTCCTCATCTTCCACAAGATGAATTCGTCCAAAGGTAATGACACTGGTAATGTTTAGCGCCCAGTCACCTTCCTTTTTAAAGCCATCATTGTAAACACAGTAGCTGGCTTTGTCGCAGGCTTTGATGGCATCAAT
>JAILJP010000089.1 GCA_024694625.1 Lachnospiraceae bacterium
ATCTGAATTAAGCTATGAAGATATGAAAGGTGCAGTAAAATTCCGTGGAGGAGAACTGTTATCCGATTCTATGGAGACAGGAAACTGGAAGAAAAAGCTTTTGATGAAATGTGCATTCGGACATGAATTTGAAGCAAGCCCCCGTTTGATTTTAGAGGGAGGTCACTGGTGTCCGGAGTGCGAAAGAAAGAGCTGGAATTATGGAAATCGTGCAAAAGTAGATCCATTTTTTGCTCAGGTATGGAATCCTCTGCATGAAGCTGATGAATTGAGAGAGTATCCGAAGGAAGTGTCGGAATTGGATATTTAATAATTATAAAATAGAAAAGAAGCTTTTCTTATCAAGGAGGAATACTATGCGACTACCAAACAGTATGGTAAAAACAAAAGAGGTAAAGGCCGCAGAAAAGTGGCTGGGTTATTTGATTGGACCGGCAGGTGCACTGCTTTTAAATGCAGTACTTGCAACCTATTTGAATGTGTATTACACAGATGTTTTAGATTTGACAGGTTTATGGGGCGGTGCATTTTTGGCAATTTTCCCCATAGCATCTAAGGTTTTGGATGCCATAACCAACGTTGTAATGGGATATATTATTGACCGGACGAAATCAAAGCAGGGAAAGGCCAGACCCTGGCTGTTTTTATCAGCGTTTTTAGTACCTATAACAGGAATTCTTCTTTTTACGGTTCCAGAGGGCAGTGACAGTGTAAAGGCGATATGGGTAATGATTTCCTATAACCTTTTTTATTCTCTGGCATATACCATCTATAATATGAGTCACAATCTAATGGTTCCCCTTTCCACCAGAGATACCAATGCACGAGGAGGACTTTCCGTATTTAATCAGATTGCCACAATTATGATGTCGGGCATTCTGGTGGCTTTAGTATTTCCCACGGTGGTAATGCCAATGCTTGGAGTGGATAAAGCAAAATGGATTACCTTTATGAGTGTTTTGTCCATTGTTGCTCTACCCCTGGTTCTTTTAGAGTATTTCTTTACAAAGGAAAGAGTGACGGAAGAAATCGGTGATTCAGAGGAACAGATTTCTTTGCTTAAGCAAATGAAGATAGTCTTTTCTGATAAGTATATGGTTTTAATCTATTTGTATTTTCTGATTTACACCATTGGGTCATGTATGAAAAATCTTGGACTGGTGTATTTCTGCAACTATGTGTTAGGAACCTACAATGATGGAACAACCCAGATGCTGGTGTCTGTAATCGGTGGTATTCCAATGGGAATCGGTATTTTTGCTGTATGGCCCATAGCAAAAAGAATCGGAAAAAGAAATGTTACCATGTTTGGTTTTCTTTTATATTCTTTGGGAAGCTTTATTTGCTGTTTGAATCCACATAGCTATGTGTTTGTATTGGGAGGACAGTTTATAAAAAATATTGGTGGTCTTCCCAGTGCATATGTATTTATGGCTTTGTTTGCAGACTGCTTGGATCATATTGAATGGAAGTCTGGCATCCGTGTGGATGGTGCGGCTATGAGTATCTATAACATTATTGCTGTGGCAATTGTAGGAGTTGCTACAGGAATTTTCAATCTAATGCTTTCTATGTCCGGATACATTGCCCCTACCATGGATGCAGCAGGAAATGCAATTGCAGCGACGCAACCGGATAGTGTAATCTCGATGATTACCTTTTCTTTCGTAGGATTGGAAGCCATTACCGGTATTGTTTTGGCAGTGATTTTATTTTTTGTGGATGTAGAAAAGAATATTGAAAAAGAGCAGGAAGAAATCAAAGCCAGACATGCAAAAGTAGAGGCATAATTGTTAGTGGTGTGTAAGCTGTTCGATGAAATTAAATTGGATAGAGTAACAAAAGAACGAGAAAAACTATTTTGGAGAAGAGAAAATGATAGCAGTAAATTTGCGGACGGAATATTTAAAAAATCCAATTGGAATTGATATTACAAACCCAAGAGTATCCTGGAATTGTAAGGATGGGAAAAAACAGGAAGCCTATGAAATGGAAGTGACTTCAAAATCCGGCGATGTATTATGGAACTCCGGAGAGGTGGAGTCTTCTCAAATGCATTTAATACCTGTTGGAGATAAAAGTTTTAAAAGTAGAGACCAAATTACATGGAAAGTCCGTCTAAAAGAGGATGGGGCTTTTGGTCCCTGGAGTGAAGAGGCTTTTTTTGAAGAAGGTCTTTTGAAAACAAGTGACTGGAAGGCAAAGTGGATTACAGGTAATTATGCGGTGAATCGTAAAGAACGTTATCCCGTAGATTGTTTCAAAAAGAAGTTTACTGTTGATTCTAAAAAAAGTATTTCCTTTGCCAGAGCCTATATCAGTGCCTGCGGATTATATGAAGGCAGTTTAAACGGAGAAAAAATAGGAGATTTTTGCCTGGCTCCCGGACATACGGATTATCGCAAAAGAGTTCAGTATCAGACCTATGATATTACTTCTATGGTAAAGTACGGAGAAAACGAATTGTTTTTCTTTTTGGCAGATGGTTGGTTCCGTGGTTCCGTAGGTGCCTGGGGATTAAAAAATTTCTACGGAAAAGAAACAAAGCTTTTGGCGCAGGTGGAGATCTATTATTCTGATGGAAGCACACAAATGATTTGTACGGATGATTCCTTTTATTGGACTCCGGATGGACCTCTTCGTTTTGCAGATAACAAAGACGGTGAAATCTTTGACGCCGGATTGGAAGATTTCAAAGATGCGAATTGGAAAATGGCAAAGGAGACCAGTCATGAGGTTTTACCTGTAGCGTCCAACAATTTCTTTTTGACAGAACATGAACGATTTTCTTCGCCTAAAAAGATTGTGACTCCTGCTGGAAAAACAGTATTTGATTTCGGTCAAAATATTGCAGGATATATAGAGTTTTGCGTGAAAGCAAAGGCAGGTCAGCGGATTTTTCTTCGATTTGGAGAGAAGCTTGATGATGCAGGAGAGTTTACCCAGCAAAACATTCAGTGCGTAAAAAAAGACTTTCGCACTCCTTTGCAACAGATAGAATATTTTTGCAAAGATGGAGAAAACCATTATAAAACCAGATTTGCGATTTTTGGCTTTCAGTTTGTAGAGGTAGAAGGGGATGTAGAGATTTCTCCTGAGGATATCACTGCCATTGCTGTACACTCTGATTTTGAGACTACGTTTTCTTTTGACAGCTCCAACGAACTTTTGAATCGTTTTGTGAGAAATACGCTATGGTCTTTAAAAAACAATTCTGCAGATGTGCCTACGGATTGTCCTACCAGAGAGCGTCATGGCTGGTCCGGAGACGCACAGCTTTTTGTTAACACAGCCAGCTATATGGTAAACTATGCTCCTTTTGCCAACAAATATGAAAAAGATTTGTGCGACTTGCAGCGGAAAAACGGTGCCTTTACCCAGATTGCACCGGAAGGTGGAACCGATGCCTATATGAAAACCATGGACGGGTCTGTTGGCTGGGCAGATGCGGGAGTTATGATTCCCTATCGTATGTGGAAGAAATACGGTGACCGCGTATTTATTGAGACCTATTATGAACAGATGAAAAAGTATGCGCTGTTTGCCATAGGGCGTTGTGGTAAGAAAACACCTTTGATGTCTGAAAAGATTCGTGTTTCAAAAGAGAATAAAAAGTATCTTTACAATGTGGGACAGCATTACGGTGAGTGGGCAGAACCGAAAGAAATTCATGAAACGGGAATTTCGGATTTTATGAAATCAAAACCGGAAGAAGCTACAGCTTATACTTCATATGTTTTAGGACTGATGACGGAAATTGCCAATGAGTTGGGATTTACAGAAGATGCCAGACTTTATGATGAATATGCCAAAGGATGTAAAAGAGCTTACCAGGAGATTTTAGAGAATGAAAATTTTTCTTTGGATACCAATCGTCAGGCTCGTCTGGTGCGTCCGTTGTACTTTGATTTGTTGGATGGTGAAAAAAAAGACTATGCAAAAAAACGTCTCATCCAGGCTTTGAATGAGTTTGACTGGAGAGTAGGAACAGGATTCTTATCTACCCCTTTGATTTTATATGTGTTGGACAAAATTGATATTGAATATGCATATAAGCTTTTGGAAAATGAAAAGAAGCCGGGATGGCTTTATATGCCGCTTGTAGGTGCCACTACGATTTGGGAAGATTGGGATGGGCCGACTTCTGACAACGGAGTTGGTGGTGGCATTGCTTCCTTGGATCATTATTCCAAAGGTGCAGTATGTGAATGGATATTTGAAAAGATGTGTGGAGTCAAAGTGGCAGGAGAAAACCAGTTTGTAATTGCACCTCATCCCGGCGGACATTTTACACATGCTACATTTTCCTACGATAGTGTCTATGGCACAGTAACCTGCGGGTGGAAGAAAACGGATTTGGGAACATATGAGTATGAA
>JAILJP010000123.1 GCA_024694625.1 Lachnospiraceae bacterium
TTGTGACATTGTGAATGAAACACTGGCAATTCCAAAAGCCTGTGAGGAAATCAACAAAAATCCCATGCCGGCTCAGAAGATGCTTATGTTTATTTCAAACGGTCCCGGCAATCTGGGGGAGGCACCTAAAAAGTTTGCTAAAAAGCTTCCAAACTGCAGATCCGTGGAACTGGATTGCGGACACAATATTCATTATTATGAGTATGAGAGAATCGCCCGGGAAATAAGGGAATTCATAGAAAAATAAAAGGGGAGGCCTGTATGTAAAGCACTTGGCATTAAGAAGAACTTTACAACACATGATTGCAGAAGATATGCTGCAACAAATGCTGCTTTGGAAGGCATGACAACACCGGCGATGCAGATGGCATTCGGCTGGAAGGATCGTGAGACTGCAGAGAAGTATATTCAGATTGCAGCGGCCACAAAAGAACATCAAAAAGTGCTCGTAAACGTGCTGAATTAGTGTATTTTTCAGAAGCAAAAATAGTCCAAGTTTCGAAGAAACTTGAACCACATTTTGGACCACTTTTTGGGACATAAAAAAAAACACCCGCAAACTCAGTGTTTACGGGCATTTCTTCGCGCAGCTCGTAGCGGAATCGAAGGGCACTATAATCTGGGAAATGCAGTAAAGAAAGGAGTTTCAGCGTCCTCCCATTTCCCACTGACCACTTACTGACCACATTCCCCAGTGTGTTTACTTATGAGAAATATGTCCCTGAGGACCGCATTCATAGGTCACTGCGCGATCTATGTCATCGCGGGACTTCGTCCGACAGACAAAAGGTGTTTGCCGGGGAGATTTTGACAAGAATGGGCACATGGGTCCAAAAATGTAAAAATTTGCATTGTAAAAGCCATACCAACATGGCATGTAACCTTGAATAATCGGTGTAAGTTGCATTATAATGTTCTTGACGCATTAGTGCGAATGGGAGGAATATTCGATGACCGTACTTAATGAATTGGATTCAACCTGTGGTATTTCTGATGAGGAATTAACACAGAGATTCAAGGAGTCAATTAGAATAGATGATGAGATAAGAAGAATAAAAGGTCTTCCCGTAGCGAGATATGACAGTGCCAATAAAAAGGCATATTTGGAATATCCGGATGGGAGGCGTGAATATGTCGGAGAATAGTGGAATAAAACTGCCGGAGGTAGTTGTTTTTGCCGGGCCGAATGGAAGTGGAAAAACGACTATAACAAAAATGGCCAAAACAGTTGGCGACTATATTAATGCTGATGACATTAAGAAGACAACGCTTTGTACGGATCTCGAGGCTGCAATTAAAGCGGAAGAATTGCGCAATGAGATGATAGCGCGTAAAATGGATTTTACGTTTGAAACGGTTCTGTCTACTGACAGAAATCTGCTTTTGTTGAAAAAGGCTAAAGAACAAGGGTATTTTATTCGTGGTATATATGTTTTGACTTCAAATGTAGATATTAATGTAGCAAGAATAAGTGCAAGAGAAGCACTTGGCGGACATGGTGTTCCGGAAGAAAAGGTTAGGGCCCGATATGTTAGAGCGTTAAAGCTGATTCCGAAGCTGGTGGAGATATGTGATATTCTTCATGTATATGATAATACATCAGAGCCGTTTAGGATTTTCAAGAAGCGTAAGGATGTATATTACAGATGGAGCAATGAGTATTGGAGCAATGAAGCAATAGAGGAACTGAGCGGAATTAGTACATATTCAAATTGATACAATGGTGGCGGATCGTATGGTCTGCCACTTTTTTTGATATATAAAAACTCTCAAAACCGTATGGTTGAGAGCTTTATCGGGAGCAGCTCATAGCGGAATCGAAGAGCACTAAGAACGTAGAAAACGCAGTAAAGAAAGACTAACTATTAGAAGTCAAGTTAAAAAGATGATTTCTGATCCAAACGCAGAAATGCGATTTGAATAGTGGCTGGGGCTTATTCTCAGCAATCAGTTCCTTGAAAATTGCATGACAAACAGAGCATCCAATCGGGTGCTAAAACAGAAAAGGATTATCAGAGTGTTATCTCGGAGAGTATGCTGTTCCGGTAAGCTCCATTCTGTAAATGGTTCGGATCAACTTCTTTGTTGCATGAGATACAGCTACGTTATAGTGCTTCCCTTCTGATATCTTTCTTCCAAGGTAGATACCGAAGGATTCATCCCATTTACAGACAAACTTGGTGGCGTTAAAAAGAGCATACCGTAAATATCTGGAGCCACGTTTCTCCATGTGAGAGTAGGAAGAATCGAGTTGACCGGACTGATATGTAGACGGCGACAAACCGGCGTATGCAAGAATCTTATCTGCATTATCAAAACGCTTGAAATCGCCAACTTCGGCAAGGATCATTGCTCCCATACGGTAGCTTATTCCGGGGATGGTCGTTATTGGAGAATGAAGTCCATCCATAATCGTTTTAATGGATTCTTCGATTTCTTCAATCTCTTCGGATAGTATACGGATGAGATATATGGTATGTGCCAATTCCATTGATTTTGCGGCCATAGGAGCACCTATCGAATCGATTGCAGCATTCCTTATTTCGATCGCTTTATCACGACCGTAACGGCCATTGGAGGAATCCTCAAGAAGTTTTTTGAGATGAGTCAGATGGCAGCTTGCAATATAAGTGGCTCCCGGAAGTTCTTCCAAAAGCGTATAGATGGAATTAAGGTGCAGCGATGGGACAAGATTTTCCAACTCAGGGAAAAGAATGTTTACAAGCCGGGCTAATGAAGACTTGAGTTTAGAACGTTCATGAACCTTGTCAAAACGGTAGCGGGTTAATGATTTCAACTCTTCGTTGTGGTATGATGTTTCTGAGTAGGGCTTGAGTGTCCTATCGGTCATCAACATCATAGCAATCGTAGAGGCATCGACTTTATCCGTTTTCGTCTTTCTAAGGCTCAGACCTTTTCTGTAAAGATTTGTGTGTAGCGGGTTGATAACATAGGTCGGGAAACCCTTATCAACGAGCGACGCCAGAAGATTGTTAGAATAGTGACCGGTAGCTTCAAGGCCTACTTTTATTTCAGTCTGCAAATAAAAAGTCAAGCTTATTTTTGCGTATTATTTGATGTTTTTATGCTTGTATTTTTGGCACAAAAATAAGACCGCCTTTACGCCGGCCTCTGTTGAATATCCGATGTTTACTGTGTTTCTTGATTAAGGGAGTTTAGATATTCATTTACGCGTCCGTAATAGATGCGAAGAAACTTATTAGCTCCCGCAGTCATATAAACATAATAAGGCTTTCCTTCAGCACGTTTCTTTGCCATAAAAAGATAAAC
>JAILJP010000001.1 GCA_024694625.1 Lachnospiraceae bacterium
TTTAGCAAAGCCAATCGATACAGACAAATTAGAACAGGCAATCATGGCGCACTTAGATGACGAGATTATTGAAAAGCCAAGAGAAACGGAAGAAAGTCAGGAGTTAGAGGAGATTCCAGAAGAAAAACGCTTTTTATATGACATTGAAGAGTTGAATGTAGAGGATGGAATCAATGCATCTGGTGGTGTCAATATGTATATGGGAAGTTTGCAGCTTTTCTATGATACTGTGGAAGAAAACTCTGAGGTGTTAGAAAATGCTTTTGAAAAAAAGGATTGGCAGTTATACACCATAAAAGCCCATGCACTAAAAACCTCTGCCAGAATTGTGGGAGCAAATGAGCTTTCAGAACTCTGCAAAAAGCTGGAAGAAGCAGGAAAGAAAAATGATATTTCCTTTATCGAAGAGAATGGTCCAAAAGCAATTTTAGATTACAAAAAACTTTGGGAAAAACTATCTCCTCTTGGAAAAAAAGAAGAGGATCACACAGAAAAACCACCTCTAGAAGAGGGCGAACTGGAAGAAATCTACGAAGCACTTTCAGGGGCAGTTGAACAAATGGATTATGATACGGTAGAACTTCTTTTGAAACGTGCAGAAGAATACGCACTGCCAATAAAAGATGCTGAAAAAATGGAAAATCTTCGCAAGGCATTGCATCAGTTTGATTGGGATGCCATGGAAGAAATTATGACATAAAAAAAGTAAGCAGGACGATAAGCCGGGTTATGTCACGCGTGATCATCTATCTGTGTACCAATGTCGCCACTGGTCTCAAGCGACCTACCTGAAGCTGGCGGGCAACGTAAACGCTTCCTTTCGGTCTTGCTTCGGATGGGGTTTACATGGCTTCCTTTGTTACCAAAGGAACGGTAGTCTCTTACACTGCCTTTCCACCCTTACATGTCCAAAGGACATGCGGTATATCTCTGTTGCACTAGCCTTGGAGTCACCTCCACCGGACGTTATCCGGCATCCTGCCCTATGAAGCCCGGACTTTCCTCAGCCACGTCCTTTCGGAGCTTGTGGCCGCGATCACGTGTCCTACTTACGCATTACTTTATATCACATCCTGGCGCAATTGTGCAAGTGCAGGTGGCGTAGAAAAGCTTTTTTTCAACTGCCCGCATTTCCCGCCCGTCCCCGCGGCTGTCCCCCCTTCCCCTCCGGCTATTTGTCTGCGGATTTTGATTATCTAAGTGCCATGTGTCGCATCTTCGATTTTATGTGTTCTTTCAACTATTTACACTTTCCTTGTGCTGTTCGCAGGATTCAGACTTATTTTTTGTAAATGTGTATCTTCTGGCCCAGACCATCAGCAGGTTTCCTAAAAATGAACTTAGAAAAATCAAAAATTGTTTTTGTTTGTTTTAGGCACTTGGTGCCACGGATGGCACCAAGAACACACAACACGAAATGGACTGAGATTGGGTGTGGTGCCTAAAACTAAAAAACAATTTTTAGCTTTTTCTTAGTGAATGGTGACGAAACCGCTGATGGTCTGGGCCAGAAGATACATATATAAATAAACGTCTGCATCTTTTGCGGACAGCACAAGGAAACTGTAAAATCGGCGAAAGGACACACAATTGATGCTCCCCTATGGCACTAAGATAATCTAAAATCCTTGCAAATCTACGCCGGAGGGGAGGGGGGACAGCCGCGGGGGCGGGCGAGGAAATAAGGGCAGAAAAAAAGCTGCTTCTAGCAACAGAAGCAGCACATATTTAAGAGGAGTAGATCCAAGCAGAAACTGCTTGTGGTTGTGGAGAAGGGGCGTTCGTAGCCTCGTCCGGTGTTTCGGTACCAGGAGGTTCCCTGCTCCAAGTGATTTTGAAATCTACGATATTGAAGATTGTTTGGCTCTAAAGTAATGGCACGCTGAATGTACACCTTTGCACTCATGGTATTTCCTAAGCCTTCGGATGCAATAGCGGCGAGATAGTTCCAAGCTCCATTTCGATCCCGCTCATCCATTTGATTTAAGGCATTCATGGCTTCCTGGTAGTAGCCGGACTGGATGTAATTCATAGCGGCACGAAGTTCATTGGGAATCGAGCTTTCGGCACCACCATATCCATAACCATAGCTGGAACGACGGTTTGAGTAAGAACCGGAGGTTCCGGAAGAAAAGCCGCTTTGACGCTCTTTCATAATCTGGTCGTAGGCCTGTTGTACGTTTTTGAACATCTCCTCTGCCTGAGCCTTGTTGGGGTTGTTTACATTGGCATCGGGATGGTATTTTCTACTTAAGCTGCGGTATGCTTTTTTTACTTCGTCATCGGAAGCATTTTCTGACACACCTAATATTTGGTAAGGGTTCATGTTGTTTCCTTTTCTTTTTTGTTCCGTTTTATTTGAATATACTCGTATTTGGTCCACACACCGGAATAGAGAATATTTCGCAAAATGTCGGCGTGCATCAATATGGGAAGGCGCTCAAAGGATTTTGCACATTCAGCCATCAGCGCGGATAGGGCGCTTTCACAGTAGGTTTCAAATCCGTCAGGACATTTTTCCTGAACTTCAATTAAGGGATTGAATTGTCCTTTTTTCTTGTCCTCTGGCAAATCATCATAGGCATCCATCATATAAATGAACTTGCCCAAATGATAGCCCATATTTCGAAGTTCATTTGACCATAAATCCTGTTTCCAGTCAAATAATTCTGCCAACATCTCACCGGTATATCCGGAAAGAACGTCCAAATTGGTTTCTTTTCGGGCCTCGGCTTCTGCGGTGAGGCGCATTAACTCCTCTATGGCGTGAGCCTGACGAGGATATTCTTTTGCAAGTCGCTCGTATGTGGGAGCGATAATTTTTGCCATAGCCATTTTTTTGGAATTCTTGTTGTCTTTGTAATCGTCCATTAGATTATGAAAACTTAAGAGAATATCCATTGCAGCTGCATAAGAAATGGCGTCATTTTCGAAGGCTGTTTTTTTCTTTGTGGGATGAAGTGCACAGGTGAATCGGGTTTCGTTGGAATCCAACTCATAAAGAGCTGACAGAATTAAGGCTAAAAATGTGCAGTCATAATTCAAAATGATTTGACCTTTCATGCCTGCCTCTCTTTTTAATTGTTGGCAAAGACCGCAGTAGTAAGATTTGTAAACTGCAATTTCTTCTTCTGTCATGGTAGCTTTGTTTGCATTAATGTATCCGAACATAGAAGCCTCCGACGTGGTAATTATAGGATGTAATCCTTAAATGAGATTAAAATCAGGTACGTTTAATAAATGTGTTTTTGCATTTGGGACAAGTGATTTCGATTTTTCCTTTTCCTTTGGGAACACGAACTTTTTGCCCGCAGGTGGAGCAGGTATAAAATTTATAAATCTTTTTCTGCTCTTTTTCGTAAGCTCTTTTGGCGCGACGGGCCTGAGCCTCGTTGGAACCGTATTTCATCTTTCGTCCCAGCTCAGTAAAAAAGGCTTTGAACTTCCAAAGGGAAGGACCATCTTTAAAAAGCAGGCGGATGCGGTCTGCAACTTGCAAATACTTTTGATTTTCCAATTGACGCTGTCCGATGTTTTTGGACATCATACGAAAATAGGAATAGCCCAAAAGCAAAAGAGCAACAATATAAAGCAATCCGCTATGGGTAAAAATGGTAATAAACATTAACAATACAGATATAATACTGGTGAATCGACAAAGGTGATCCACTCCGTTTCTTCCTATCATAAATTCCATAAATTTTTGACGAAACATTTTATGCCTCCTTTTCCTCTTCCATTTTACGTTTTTACTTTTTTTGGTCAATGAATTGCCGACAGATTTAATAAAAATTTAATATTTTAATAATTTGTAAATAATTTGATTTAACCGAAGTTATTTTGTCGACAATCCATCTGCAAAGTAATATAATTATTGGCGGTATGAAAACCTTCATGCCGTTATTTTTATATGGAAAGCTTAATAAGGAGTAGGAAAAGATGCGACATTTGATGAGTCCCATGGATTTTACCGTGGAGGAATTGGATGCACTAATGGACCGCGCAGAGGACATTAAGAATCATCCGGAGAATTATAATCATGCTTGTGAAGGAAAAACGTTGGCGACTTGTTTCTATGAGCCGTCCACCCGTACCAGACTTTCATTTGAAGCTGCTATGATTAATCTTGGAGGTGACGTACTTGGTTTTGCCAGTGCCGACTCATCCAGTGCAGCAAAAGGCGAATCGGTTTCCGATACCATTCGTGTCATTTCCAGTTACGCAGATATTTGTGCTATGCGTCATCCAAAAGAAGGTGCTCCCTTGGTTGCATCTTCCCGTTCAAAGATTCCGGTAATCAACGCCGGTGACGGAGGTCATCAACACCCCACCCAAACATTAACAGATTTATTTACCATTCGTTCCCTTCGCGGAACTTTAGACGGACTTACCATCGGTTTATGTGGTGATTTAAAGTTTGGCCGAACCGTTCATTCATTGATTAATGCCTTGGTGCGTTACAACAATATTAAATTTATTTTGATTTCACCTCCGGAATTAAGGGTGCCTAGCTATATCAGAGAGGATGTGCTGTGCAAAAACAACATCCCATTTGAAGAAGTAAAGAGCTTGGAAGATGCTATGCCATCTTTGGATATTTTATACATGACCCGTGTTCAAAGAGAGCGTTTCTTCAACGAGGAAGATTATCTTCGTATGAAAGACTTCTATATTTTGGATAAGGAAAAAATGGAACTTGCAAAGAAGGATATGATGGTGCTTCATCCCTTGCCTCGTGTAAACGAGATTTCCGTGGAAGTGGATGACGATCCCAGAGCTATGTATTTCACTCAGGCACAGTATGGTGTCTACATTCGAATGGCCCTTATTTTAACATTGTTAGAGGCAGCAAAGGAGGACAAAGATGCTTAATATCAGTGGAATTCACGAAGGCTACGTTCTCGACCATATTAAGGCAGGCATGAGCCTACAGATTTATCATGATTTGAAAATTGATGAGCTGGATCACTGTACCACAGCCATCATTATGAATGCGAAAAGTAATAAGATGGGTTACAAAGACATTATTAAAGTTGAGTGCCCTATTGATTCTTTGGATTTGGATATTTTGGGATTTATCGATCATAATATTACGGTAAATATTATTAAGGGGGATGCAATTGTTGAGAAGCGTTCTCTTCACCTGCCAAAAGAAGTGAAGAATGTAATCAAGTGTAAAAACCCCAGATGCATTACTTCCATTGAACAGGAACTGGATCAGATTTTTGTTTTGACCGATCCCGAAGAAGAAGTTTACAGATGTAAATACTGTGAAGAAAAATATCGGTAGGGAAAGGATTATACTATGAAAGATTTAAAAAGTTTATTTGAGCGCTTGGAGTATGAAGTTATTCAAGGTAAGTTGGATGGCGAAATTTCCGAGCTTGTATTTGACAATAGAAAAGTAGTAGAAAACTGCTTGTTTGTTTGTATAAAAGGTGCTGCTTTTGATGCACACACTGTTGTAGGCGCAGTGGCTGAAAACGGTGCAAAAGTGTTGGTAGTGGAGCATGAAGTGGAGGTCAGCGGTGACGTTTGTGTGGTAAAAGTAGCGGATACCAGAGTTGCCCTTGCCATGCTTTCTGCAGCTTATTTTGATTATCCTGCAGATACCTTAAAGGTAATCGGAATTACAGGAACAAAGGGAAAGACCACTACAACTTACATGGTAAAATCCATTTTGGAAAATGCCGGATATAAGGTTGGTTTGATTGGAACCATTGAAGAGATTATCGGAGATGAACATATTCCTGCCAACAATACAACACCGGAGTCTTATATTATTCAAAAGGACTTTAGAAAGATGTTGGATGCCGGCTGTGATCTTTGTGTGATGGAAGTTTCTTCACAGGGCTTGATGATGCATCGTGTGGATGGTTTCACTTTTGAAATCGGTATCTTTACAAACATCGAGCCGGATCATATTGGACCAAACGAACACAAGGATTTTGATGATTATCTTCATTGCAAATCTCTTTTGTTCCAGAAATGCAAAAAGGGTATTTTCAACTGCGATGATGAGCATTTTGAAAAAGTCTTGGAAGGTCATACCTGCGAAGTGGAGACCTATGGATTCAAACCCAGCGCCGATTTTGTGGCAACCAATATGGAATACGTTCTTGGAAAAGGTTATCTTGGCGTAAATTACAACGTAAAGGGTCTGGAAAACTTCCATGTGGAAATTAAACTTCCCGGAAAGTTCTCTGTGTATAACTCGTTGACAGCGATTGCAATTTGTCACCATTTCAATGTTTCTGTGGACAATATGAAACGTGCCCTTATGGAAGCAAAAGTAAAGGGAAGAATCGAAATGATTCATGTATCTGACGAGTTTGCTTTGATGATTGACTATGCCCACAACGCTATGGCTTTGGAAAGCCTTTTGAATTCTTTGAAGGATTACGCGCCGGAGCGTTTGGTTTGTCTTTTCGGATGTGGAGGAAATCGTTCCAAACTTCGTCGTTATGAAATGGGTGAAGTTTCCGGAAAACTTGCGGATTTAACCATTATCACATCAGATAATCCAAGAGATGAGGATCCTCAGGCAATCATTGATGATATTAAAACCGGAATCGCGAAAACCGACGGAAAATATGTGGAAATCATTGACCGTAAGGAAGCGATTAAGTATGCCATTGAAAATGGAAAGCGGGGCGATGTTATCGTCCTTGCCGGAAAAGGTCATGAGGACTATCAGGAAATCAAGGGAAAGAAATATCCCATGGATGAACGTGTGTTGATTCAGGAGATTTTGGAAGAACTTTAACTTGCGATTTTCCAAATGCCTTTTTCAAATTCATAGTAAAGGCGAATCGTTTTTGTCTGTTTGAAAACAGTAATCTTGCATTCAAAAATCATAGTTTTGTTGCATACGAAAATACCATCGGGAGTGGTATAGGCTCCGTCTCTGGAAATCTTGCGGTATTGCTTGATGGTGTAAGCCTGGTATATACCGTCTTCGTCAGTGACTCTTATACGCATAGGTATAACATCTCCATCCTTTGTGTGCTGGCATATGACGTCAACGTTTGTTGGTTCCATTCTATCCATGAGCGGATTCTCCTTTCTAAAATGATGGTATTCATATTATAGAACAAATGTTCGAAAATGTAAAGAACCGTCCCCCTGTGTCCCTACTCCTTTTGCCTGCGTTTTTTTTTGTAGGAGGCTTTAAATTCTGATGGAGTAGTGCCTGTGACGGCTTTAAAGGTTCGTCCAAAATGAGTACAGGATGAAAATCCGCATTCTGCTGCAATTTGAGTGAAGTTATGTTCTCCATCCATGATTTTTTGCTGCGCATATAAAATTCGAATGGCATTGATGTATTGGTTGATGGTTCGATTGGTGTACTTTTTAAATTCGTGACAAAGATAATACTTGCTTACGAAAAAGTGATCCGCTAAATTATCAAGTTTAATCTCTTCCATATAGTGAGTATCTATGTAATCAATTAGACGACTGACTAAGGTCTGTGATTCTGGCTTGTTTTCTTGTACACCTTTTTTTAATAGAGATACTACGATGAGATTTAACAGTGCCTTCATGGTGGCATCGTGTAGTTCATCATCATTTGCTTGCTCCATAAGAATCATGCCGAGCATACCATGAATGTAGTGGCCAACTTTACTATCGATATGGTAAAGACCACTGCCTTTTGTAAGACGGCTCAATACCTGAGAATCCTCTACACTCTCAGGGGTAAAGTATAAAACGATTCGTTTGAAATCGGCTTTGGGATCTTCTGAATAGGAGTGATGCATGATAAATGGTGCGAACAATATAATATCACCAGGCGTGGTTTGATAAATATTGTCTTCCAGAATATGAAGTCTCTTTCCTTCTTCCATATAATATAGTTCAAAATAAGGATGGTAGTGAGAACGAGACATATTACTATTGTCATATACTCTTTCTGCAGCAATAGATGCACCTTGCTGCATCATTATACCGGCTCTATCAACCATGAATCATATCCTCCGATCAATTTATCTTGAAACTAAAATTTTCCACAGATTTGTCTATATGTACATGAAGTATACCACAAGATTTGTTGAATTTTGAGGTGATATCCGCAAAATTTGTAAAGTCTTGCTGTTATAACTCTAGTATTATGTTACTTGTCAGGGGGACAAAGACAAATTGTAGGGAGTAAACATGAGAGTAGCAAAAAGAATAAACACAATCGAATGCAGAGACAACATTGTTTCTATTAAAACCAATGCAGTAGAGATTCGAATTTTGTCCTTAACAGAAGATATTCTTCGTATTCGGGCTGGCTTTGACGGAGATTTTGCTGAAGAGTCATATGATTTAACAATGACTGCTTGGGAAGATCGCATGGATGACTATATGAAAGATTATAGAAAACGTGTGGAAGCGAAAAGTGCAAAGGTTACTTCTATAAGTGAGAATCTATCTGAAGTCTTGTGTGGAAATTTCAGAATAGAAGTTTTCCATGAGCCTTTCTTAATGAAAGTTTATGACAAAGAGGGAAATCTTTTACATGAAGATATTCCTCAGATGGGATGGCAACTTGATTCTAATAATAGAAGAATCCACACTTCAGTGATTGAAGAGGGAGATCACTTCTATGGATTTGGTGAAAGAACAGGTCATTTGGATAAGAAGAATCAACTTCTTACTTTAGCGCCTGGAGACAGTATGGGATATAACCCAAAGGAAACAGATCCTTTATACAAGCATATTCCTTTTTATATTAAGTTAAATGATTCTACAAATCGTGCAGTTGGATATTTTTATCACAACACCTTTGAATGCGATTTTAATATGGGAAGAAGCCATAGTAATTATGTAAAGCATCACAGCACATATCGAAGTGATGGTGGAGATGTGGATTTGTTTTTAATTGCAGGTCCGAAGGTGAGAGATGTCATTGAACGATATACCGATTTGACTGGTAAGAGTGCAATGCTTCCAAAGGCAGCCTTAGGATATCTGGGAAGTTCTATGTATTATGCCGAACTTCCACAGGATGCGGACGATGCAATTTTAGAGTTCATTGATACTGCAAAGGAAGAAGATATTCCGATTGATGGATTTCAGTTATCCAGTGGATATTGCAATATTGATACAAAGGAAGGTCAAAAGAGATGTACCTTTACCTGGAATAACAAGAGATTCAAAGATCCTGCAGATTTCTATCATAGAATGACAGAAAAAGGAATTACGGTTTCTTCTAATGTAAAACCGGGAATGCTTTTAGTTCATCCTTTAAAGGAAGAAATGGAAAAAGCAGGATTCTTTGTTAAGGATTCAGAAAGTGATGAATCTGCTGTTGGACTTTGGTGGGGCGGCGATGGAAATTATGTCGACTATACCAGCAAGCACAACAGAGAACTTTGGAAAAAGTATTTAAAAGAAAATGTCTTAGACTATGGAACTACTTCCGTATGGAATGATAATTGCGAATACGATGGACTAACAGATAAGGATGCAAGAGTTTCCTTTGAGGGAAAAGGTGCCACCATTGGTCAGACCAAATCTGAAATGGCAAATATTATGTGTCACATTGCACAGGAAGCGATAAAGGAATCTCATCCAAATGAAAGACCATTTGTGGTCTGCAGAAGTGGACACGCAGGAATTCAGAGATATGCACAAACATGGGCAGGAGATAATTATACGTCCTGGGATACCTTGAGATATAACATTGCAACCATCTTAGGAATGAGCTTAAGTGGTGTGGCAAACCAAGGCTGTGATATTGGTGGATTCTATGGACCGGCACCGGAGGAAGAACTCTTTGTCAGATGGGTTCAAAACGGTGTGTTCCAGCCAAGATTTTCTATTCATTCAACCAATACAGATAATACGGTAACTGAACCTTGGATGTATGAAAATACAAAGAAGTACGTGGCAGATGCCATTAAGTTCCGTTATAGATTAAGCCCTTATTTATATTCACTTATGAGAAGGGCAGCAGTGAAGGGGCTTCCAATTATGGAACCACTTTTAAGTGCATTCCAGGAAGATAAGAATGTATACGAAGAAGATGTAAACTTCATGGAAGGGGATTCGTTATTCATTGCAAATGTGGTAGAAAAAAATGCCACTACAAAGAAGATTTATTTCCCTAAAGGATATAGCTTTTACGATTATTATACGAGAGAAGAATACGTGGGTGGAAAGGAATATGTTCTTCCTGTTTCACTCTCATCTATTCCCATGTTTGTTAAGGAAGGTGGAATTGTTACAGAAGCTACAAATCAGCTCTACAACTTAACAGATGAGGTGGTAAAGGGCTTAAACATCCTCTGTGCACCTGCAAAGAAATCCGGAGAGGTTAGCGTATTTGAACTTTACGATGATGATGGTAAGACTTTTAATTTTGAAAAAGGTGAGTATAATCTTACAACCATTACAATGACATCTGGTGAAAAAGTTGAACTGGATTTCAAGCGTGAAGGAAGCTATAAATCAACCGTAGAGAAAATGAATATTGATATGATTCATAGAGCTTCAAGCCCTTATTGGGTCAGTATCGATGGAGAAGAAATTCCGCACTTTTTGCATAAAGCTAAATTTGATCAGGCTAAGTTGGGCTGGTACTATGACCAGACAAAAAAAAGCGTCAAGATCAAATATCCAAACAAGACAAATGACTATAAAGTAGAGGTTAGCTTCGAGAATTTTGACTTATTAGGAATGTAGGAGGGGTAGTCACACCCAGATTTTTTACATAGGACAGTTATTTCGAAAGAAATAGCTGTTCTTTTTTATTAGCACTTTTGAATTGTATATTCCTTACTGGAGGAGGATTCTGTATAATTGAAGTAGTTAAATTAACAAATTGCAGTTTGAATATGAAAAGCAGGGAAGAAATATTTGAAAGGAGAGAGTATTATGAAAAAAAATAAGAAGATAATTTTAATTATTACAATACTTGTAGCGCTTATTTTACTAGGTGGATGTGTTACATGGTATGTTCTTAATAACAATGAACAAACGGATAATGAATCAGCACAGGATGTAAATGTATCTACTTCAGATACTGAAAATAATCTAGAAACAGATGAGCAAAAAGACATTAACGATATGTCTCCTGAGGAATTATTTCAGGCATTTTGTGATGGTAAAATCACTGCCGAGGCACGTTCATATTATGACGATACTACTTGGACTATGGATAACACTAGTTTTCAGTTTGAAGAAACTACACCAGAAGAGGAATT
>JAILJP010000062.1 GCA_024694625.1 Lachnospiraceae bacterium
GTCTTTTTCTCCCGCGTAAACCTTTGCCATATTCATAGGAGAGATTCCATCCAAATCCTTCCTTTGGTCAATGCATCTTTCCACTTCCTTTTCATCGATCTGCTTCGGAAGAGGTTTCAAAAGAAGGATTCCATCCACAGAAGGATCATTATTAATCTTTTTGAACTCCTGCAAAAATTCTTCGTTGGAAATATCTTCCTTATATATATAGGAAGAAACTAAAAACCCAACCTTTTCCATTTTCTTCATAGCGCCACGTTCATAGGCCATATCATCCGGCTTTTCTCCCACACGGATTATGGCAAGTTTAGGAAGAGGTTTTTCTCCCCAAGTAGTCATTTCATTTTTGATTTCTTTGTTAATGGCCTTCGCCACTTCAATTCCTTTTAAAACTGTCATGTCGTTTCCTTTTTCTCTTTGTATAATCTAACCGCGAATTTTACCCATTACGTTTTTGTAGGTACGAGCCAAAATATGGGCAGCTTCCAAAAGATAAGCATCTGCCTCTCCTTCAAAACGTGCAGCTGTAATACGGTCTTTCATAAGTTTTGTATTAATATATACGTTTAAAGACGCAGAGTTTAATGCTGCTCCGCAAAGCTGAATTGCCACACCGGCATCGGAAATTGCCAAAGTACTTCCAATTTCCGCAACCCGCTCTGTAAGTTTCATAGACTCCAAAATCACCTCCATCATTTCAAGGGGTGCTTTTGCTGCATCAAACAAAGCCTCTTCCATAACCTTGTTTCGATAGTCCACTTCTTCAAAGGTTTCTTTTGGAAGACCATACGCCTTAGACAAGGGTTCAAAGGCTTCTGCATCCTTATCCATAGCATCTAAAAGATTAGCCTGAAGTTCATCTGCCTTTTTCTGAAGTTCTTCAATTTCACTCTGATACTGAGCATACTTTTTCTTTCCTGTGGTTAAGGAAAGCACCATATCGGAAAGAGCTGTACCAACAGCCGCCACCAAGCCAGCTGCTCCACCGCCACCGGGAGTAGGTGCATCAGAACTTAACTCCTTTAAAAACTCTTCTATTTTCTGTTCTTTCATCTTCATAATTAAATACCTCACTGTCCAATATTATAGGCAACGTTATAATAGTATACCATCTTTTTTATAATATCCTGCATCTCTTTTTCATTTTCCTGCACAAAGGCTTCCGTGTCTACAGACAGTTTTTCATAGGAAACATTGCCCCTTGCATCCACACTTCCCTCGATGGAATGTTCCAACCCGTATCGAAGCAAAAATGTGTAGACATCATCTTCATAATTCAAATAAAGCGAGCATGGCTCATCACCGAGTATTGTACTACCGGATATGATAGAATTATAAAACTCATTTCTCCAAAAGGGCATTACCTGATTTGGGAGTTCAAAAGTGCTGTTTTCCTCTTTTTTCACCCAGGTCTTATTTTCAAAAATAAATTCCGCTTCTTCTACCCTTGTCCGGAATTCCTCTGTTTCTTTTATCGCAATCCGGTATCGGGCAAATCCCAATGCCATGAGAACCACACACAAAACAGCCAGCGGAATCAAGATTTTTTTCATCCACCTTAGTCCCTTTTTTAATACATCCATCCGGTTCACATATTTTGCATCTTCATTTAAAAGCACATCCAAAGATATGTGATAGGTATTACATATGAGAATCAGCATTTCCAAATCCGGAATACTTTTATCATTTTCCCAGCTGGACACCGTCTGTCTGGTTACCCCAAACTTATCACCATACTCCTCCTGAGTCATATGACGACTTGTCCTGGTCTCCCGTATCATTTCAGCAACTGTCATACTTTATCTCCTTACCATTTCTCCCTAAGTATTCTAATTTCTCTACCATAATAAGTAAAGAAAAAGCCGCGCAAAGAACACTTTACATCCCTATTTTTCAATGTGTAAAAGGCTCTTTGCTTGTTTCTTTAAGGAAGCGGATTTCATAATGGATTCGAAAGGAGAAGAAACCGCAACGATAAAATATGTTGCAGCAAAAAACAAAAGGAGAATATTATGGAATACATTATTACAACGAAAGACCTGTCAAAAAACTATGGAAACCTGCCAGCCTTATCCAATGTATCGATTTCCATTCCAAAAGGAAGCATCTACGGACTGATTGGAAATAACGGCGCCGGCAAAACTACGCTTATGAGACTGCTCTTAGGACTGCAGACTCCATCTGCCGGCTCCATTCAAACTTCCCATTCATTTACCA
>JAILJP010000003.1 GCA_024694625.1 Lachnospiraceae bacterium
GGCATCAACGAAAAGGGTATCGATAAGGCAACAGGAAAGACGGTTGTAGCTGTATCCGAAGCCTTCTATCGTCCTACCGACGTTGTTGACCTTTGGGGAGATCCTACAAAGGCAAAGACCGAACTTGGTTGGGATCCTCAGGAAACCACTTACGAAGAGTTGGTTAAGATCATGGCTGAGCATGACTGGAAACTTGCGAAGCGTGAAAAGGCGTTAAAGGAAAACTAATCATCAATAAAATAATTAACTGCTTAGGAGTCGGTGCGAAATGTATCGGCTCCTTGTGTGGTTAAATAAAGGATTTGTTATGAAGTGTATTTTACTGGCCGGCGGAGCGGGAGACCGTCTTTGGCCCCTATCAAGAAAAAACTATCCCAAACAGTTTATGTCCATCAACGGCACTTCCATTTTTCAGGAAACCGTTACCAAAAACATTCCCTTCTGCGACGAGTTTTTAATCGTCACCAACGAAGCCTACCATGAAATCGTGGAAGGTCAGATGCAGCAGTTTCAGGGAATCAACTATCGCATCTTTTTGGAAGAAGAAGGCAAAGGAACTGCAGTTGCCATCTATCTTTTGGCTTTGATGCTGAAGGAGGAAGAGGATATTTTGGTCCTGCCTTCCGATTTGTTGATTGAGGGAGAAAACTATTCGGATTCCATTTACGAAGCAAAGGAATTGGCAGCCTCCGGCGAGATTGCACTCTTTGGTGTAACCCCCAGAGATTCCTCCACTTCCTATGGATATATTCGTCATCAAGATTCCAAGGTAACCAGATTTATTGCCCGCCCCACAAAGGAAATGGCTCAGAGCCTTTTTGTGGAGGACAATGTATACTGGAACGGCGGAATGATTCTTGTGAAAAACTCCGTTTTACAGCAGGAGATGAAGCGCTACGCTGAGTCTTTGACCAAGACTTTAAAGCCCATTTCCGAACAGGGAATCACCGTGGATTTACAGACAGTTCGCTTCGGTAAAGAACTCTTTAACGGTGTAGATGTTACCGGTATCGAAGAATGTCTTTTGGAACAGTCTGACCACGTATCCGTAGTTCGCTTGCGCTGTGACTGGAAGGATATTTCTGATTTTAAAGCATACAGTGAATACATGGGTGAGTCCAAAGGACCTTCCATCATTGAAAACTCCACCAACACATCTGTCATCAATATGGATGAAAGTCGCTTGGTGGTTACCAATGATGTGTCCGACCTTTTGGTAGTCAACGTCAACGACGCCACCTATATCACTACCAAGGAACACGCAGATGACATCAAAAGTATTGTTCGTAAAAATGCAGATTCCTACGACAACTTTTTCAATTACGGACCCGTTGGCTATCGACCTTGGGGAACCAGAGAAATTATTCACTCTGCCAAGGGTTGTCGCGTAAGAAAGATTATGCTCTATCCCGGAGCTACCCTTTCCAAACACTCTCACGAGAAAAGAAATGAGAACTACTCCGTAGTCAGCGGTGTGCTTTCCATCGAAATCGGTGAAGGCGAAACCCTTCGAAATGTGGAATTGAAACAGGGAGATGGCATCAACATCCTTCCCGGAATGATGCATCGCCTTTACAATAATACGGACCACCCCGTAGTAGCGATTGAGGTGGACACCGGAGTAGAAATCGAAGAGCGTGACATGGTTCACAATGACGCTGAAAAGAAGAGCGACTTGCCGTCATTGTATCGCCTCCGTCCGGCTTTCAAGGATTACCTTTGGGGCGGCCAGCGCTTAAAGACCATGTACAAGAAAGAATCTCCTTATGAGATTACCGCAGAGTCTTGGGAACTTTCCGCTCACCCCGCCGGACCTTCCGTGATTCACGGTGGCGACTTCGACGGAACAGAGTTTTTGGATTTTGTTACCGCTCACGGCGCAGAGGTTTGTGGTTGGAAGTCCAAGACCTTTGATCGCTTCCCGATTTTGATTAAATTTATTGATGCAAAGAATTCTCTTTCCGTCCAGATTCATCCCGATGATGACTACGCTTTTGTAAAAGAAGGCGAGTTCGGAAAGAATGAAGTATGGTATGTCATGGATGCGGAGCCCGGTGCATTTTTGTACTGCGGTTTGAAGGAACCCACCTCCAAAGAGGAGATTCGCCGCCGCATTGCCGACAACACCGTAACCGAGATTTTAAATAAAGTAGAAGTGCATGAAGGAGATGTTGTATTCATTCCTGCAGGAACCATCCACGCCATTGGCGCCGGATTGTTCATCTGTGAAATCCAGCAGTCTTCCAACTGCACCTATCGTCTTTACGACTTTGACCGTTTGGACAAAGACGGAAATCCCCGTGAGCTCCACATCGACAAAGCCATGGATGTGGTAGACACCGAAGCATACGAACAAAACGCTTACGGTCTTGGTGAGGAGCGTCGCGAAGGCGACGCCTTGGTGCAGACCCTTTGCCGATGCAAGTACTTTGAATCCACCAAGTACAAGATCTCCGGCGAAGCCCTCATCAAGATGGACGACGCTTCTTTCAGAAGCATCGTCGTCCTCTCCGGAAATGCAACCATTTCCACCGGAGACGAATCCATGGACGCCGCACCCGGCGAAAGCTTCTTCGTCTCCGCCGGCCGGAAAGTAGTCCACGTCTCAGGTGAGTGTGAGATTATTGTGACGAATATTTAAGAAAAGTAAGTTGGGAAATCTGTAATCTGAAGAAACTACAATTAAGATTTCGAAAATACTGGGCTGGAATTTTAAAAATAAGAAAAATTAGCCCGGAAAAATGAAAAACCCACTCCAAGAAATTTTCTTAAAAAAAGAAAATAAGAAAACACTGGGCTGAAAACATCAAACTAAGGAAAATCAGCCCGGAAGAATCAAAAAAGTAAGTTGGAATGAAAGAAATCTGAAGAAACTACAATTAAGATTTCGGAAATACTGGGCTGGAGTTTTAAAAATAAGAAGAATCAGCCCGGAAAATTACAAAACCCACTTCAAGAAATTTTCTTAAAAAGTAGAAATAAGAAAACACTGGGCTGAAAACATCAAACTGAAGAAAACTAGCCCGGAAGAATCAAAAAAGTAAGTTGGAATGAAAGAAATCTGAAGAAACTATAATTATAATAAAGAGAAAGGGAAAAACTATGAATACATATGGAGTAATTATGGCAGGTGGCGGTGGAACTCGCTTCTGGCCTATGAGTCGACACGAAGTTCCCAAGCAGCTTTTGAATTTGTCAGGAAAGGACTTAATGATCAACGAAACCGTTGACCGCGTTTCTACAATCGCAAGCAAGTCTGACATTTTTATCGTAACAAACGTTGACCAGGTGCCCGGAATGGAGCGCGCAGTTGCAGGTCGCATCGCACCTAATCATATTTTGTCTGAAGCATCTGCTCGTAATACTGCAGCTTGCGTAGGATACGCTGCTATGGAAATCGTAAAGAAATACGGCGATGGCGTTATGACCATCTTCCCTGCAGATCACTACATCAAGGATGAAGCTTCTTTCACCCGCGTATTAAAAGGCGCAGTGGAAATCGCTGAAAAGGAAGATTGCCTTGTAACACTTGGTATTACACCTACCTTCCCTTGCACCGGATATGGCTACATCAAGTTTGATAAGGATGAAGCTGGAAAGAGCGCAAGTGACGCATCTATCGTTGCCCGCAAAGTTCAGGAATTCAAAGAAAAACCGGATCTTGCAACTGCAGAAGAGTATGTTGCTAGCGGTTCTTACGCATGGAACTCCGGAATGTTTGTATGGAAGGCTTCTGTAATCTTGGATCAGTTTAAGAAACTTTTGCCTGACGTATATGCTTGTCTTGAAAAAATGGGCGAAGCTATGGGCACACCTGATGAGAAGAAAATCATCAACGAAATCTATCCTACCATCCCTAGCATTTCCATCGACTACGGTATCATGGAAAAATCCGATATCGTAAATGTTATCTCTGCTGAAATGGGCTGGAACGACGTAGGAAGCTGGGACAACCTTGGCGTATTATATGATGAAGATGAAGATGGAAACGTATTTGCCGGCGACCATCTTGCAATCGATACAAAGGGATGCATCACCTACTCAAAGAAGCGTCTCATCTCTACCGTTGGTGTAGAAAACCTCATCATCGTAGAAACAGATGATGCCATCATGGTAGTGGACAAATCCCGTGCCCAGGACGTAAAACTCCTCGTAGATGAGCTCAAATCTCAGGGCCGCACAGAATTATTATAATTCAATTATTGTTTTAATTAATAGAATTTATATGTAGAGAAGAGTATTCTTTGTTCCAACCGAAGGACCTTGAGTCGGACGTTGGTACTTTAAGTGAGACCAAAACTTTCGACGAAGTCGAAATTTTAAAAGGTCGAACTTATGCGTAGAAAGAGTACGGTGTACTCTTTCGGAGCTAATGGGTGTTCGACTAAGAGCGAGAGCGAGTCCAAGGTGGAATAAAGAATACTCTTCGACAAAAAATATAATTGGAGTAAAGTATGAAGTCTTTGATTATCGGCGGCGCCGGCTTTGTTGGTGCCTACCTCATTCGTCATCTTCGCGATGAAAAAGGCAGAGAAGTTTACGTAACAAAAATGCCTCATGAAGAAATCTCCGAAGATGGCGCAAAAGTTTATGATTTAAATATTTTGGATAAGGATGCCATTTGCACCCTCCTGTCTGAAGTGCAGCCCGACGAAATTTTCCATTTGGCAGCTCAGTCTTCTGTAGCAGTTTCTTGGAAGAATCCT
Source organism: Lachnospiraceae bacterium (assembly GCA_024694625.1). Lineage (GTDB taxonomy): Bacteria > Bacillota > Clostridia > Lachnospirales > Lachnospiraceae > JAILEN01. Next base: position 4,707 of record JAILJP010000003.1, read on the forward strand.
GCGCTGACAGTGGACGTAAATGTAAAGGGTGGCGTAAATGTTTTGGATGCAGTTCGCGATACTTGTCCAAAGGCTAGAGTTCTTTTGATCGGTTCCGGTGAAGAATACGGTCATGTGAAAAATGAAGAGATGCCAATCCGCGAGGAAAATGCGGTTCGCCCCGGAAATATTTACGCAGCCACCAAGGTTTGCCAGAATCTTTTGGGTGCGATTTATGCAGAAGCATATCAGATGGATGTAATGATGGTTCGTGCCTTCAATCATATTGGACCGAATCAGATTCCTCAGTTTGTTGTGGCAGATTTCTGCAAGCAGGTAGCGGATATTGAAGCCGGCCGTCAGGAGCCTGTAATGAAGGTGGGAAACCTTTCTGCCCGCCGCGATTTTACAGATGTTCGTGACGTGGTTCGTGCCTATGGCATGATTATTGAAAAAGGCAGCGCCGGAGAAACCTACAACGTAGGAAGCGGACATGCCATCGCTATTCAGGAGATCTTGGATAAGATTTTGGCGGAATCCAAGGCAGAGATTTCCGTAGAAAAGGATCCAAACAAATTCCGTCCGGTAGACGTTCCCGTAATCGAAGCCGACACCACAAAACTTCGCGAAGCCACCGGCTGGAAACCTCAGATTCCTTTAACACAGACAATCAAAGAAACAGTAGAATACTGGAGAAGCAAATAGAATCTTTGACGGATTTGCCTTGTTAAAAATCAAAAATAGTACTTTAAGCGGTATGTGAGCAACAATCACATACCGTTTTTTTAATATAATTGGGTAATCCTGCCCCAACTTGTTTGTATAAAAGTATACAAACAAGTTGGCCTTAGAGGTGAAGGTGATATTGACTTGGATGCTTCAAAGAGAAAAACACCGCCAATCCAAAAGATGAAAAATAACTCTGAATGTGTTAGAATGTCTCGTGTATTTTTAGAAAGGAAAAAAATATGGCTGTAGAAAAAATTACAAGTTTTACCATCAATCACAATATTTTGAACCCGGGATTTTACATTTCGCGAATCGACGGCGATATCACTACTTATGATATCCGCACCAGAAAGCCCAACGCCGGAGACTACATGTCAAATCTTACCATGCATTCGTTGGAACATATGGTAGCGACTTACATGCGAAATTCTGAGATCAAAGATGACGTGATTTATTTCGGACCCATGGGCTGCCAGACCGGATTTTATCTTTTGATCCGAAATCAGGCTCCGGAAAAAGTGTTTGAAGTATATAAAAAAGTTTTAAAGCAGGTCATCGACCACGAAGGAGATGTGTTCGGAAAATCTGCCATTGAGTGTGGCAATTTTGAAAACCTCGATATCAACGAGGCGAAAAAAGAAGCTGCCAAAGATTTGCAGATTTTAAATAATTTTACAAATATGGAGTTTACTTATCCGGAGTAAGGATGAAAAAATGAATTCACTTATTTAGAGAAAAGATTCATTAAAATCAATTATTATCCTGAGTAAGGATGGATTAAGATAGAATTCACTTATTTTGAGAAAAATTAATTAAAATGAATTTATCCGGAGTAAGTGTGGAAATTCTTTAAATAAAAATTTGCGTATTGGTGGGGAATAAAACGAAAAGAGGATATTTAAATGTTTGGTATTATTGGAGCAATGCAGGTGGAAATCGAAGGCTTGAAAAAGTCTATGACAGATATGTCTGAAGTGGAGATTTCCGGAGTTACATTTACCACCGGAAAGCTTTCCGGCAAAGATGTGGTAGTGGCAGTTTGTGGTGTAGGAAAAGTGTTTGCAGCGATCTGCACCGAGGCAATGATTTTGCACTTCCACGTTGACCATGTCATCAACATCGGTGTGGCTGGTTCCGTAACTGACAAGTTAAAGGTTTTAGATGTTGCAGTAGCAGAGTCTGTAGTTCAGCACGACATGAACACCACTGCCATCGGTGATCCCTTGGGACTCATTTCAGGAATCAACAAAATCAATTTAAAAGCAGATGAAAACTTAAACAAGGCAATCTGCGCAACCATGGATGAGCTTGGCGTTCATCACGAAGAAGGAACTTTGGCTTCCGGAGATTTGTTCGTAGACTCACCGGAGCAGAGAAAGAAAATCGCTGATCGTTTTGATGCTTTGGCAGCAGACATGGAAGGCGCCAGCATTGGTCAGGTTTGCTACGTAAACAAAGTGCCTTTCTCCATCATCCGTTCCATCTCTGATGCAGAAGGCAGCGCTATGGACTTCTCTGAGTTCTGTGAAAAAGCAGCTGAGATTTCCATCAAGGTTGTAATCGGAGTATTACAGAGAGCATAGCTTAAATCATTAGGTATTGAATGATACCTAGTATTAGCAAATGCACGGGATAGAAAAAGTAGAAAAACCACTTGTTGATATTTCTTCCTTTTTTCCCGTGATAGAAAAATACAAAAATCAAATTCACTAAGGCGGTAGCTTCTGATGAGCTCATAAGGATCAAAATCACGACCGGAGCAAGCATCATCAGTACATAGTTCCCGCCTTTTTTCTTTACCAAATAACAGGCAAACATCGCCAACACGCCGATGCTGTCGTAGTCTGTCTCCATGTATTCCGCAGCCAAACAGCAGCAGACAACCACTGCAAAAATCCCAATAATCTGAAGAAGAACAAGTAAAAAGCTGGATTTCTTTTCAGAAGTACCCTCCGTAGAATATTCAGAATTGATAACTCCATCCGAATTCTTTTTTTCTGTAAGGAAAAGAATATTGTCCGTTAGCCAAATGGCTAAAAATCCCAAAGTCAAAGTAAAAAATACATTTTGCCCACTAAAATCCATAAGGGGAATCTTTTGGGACCAACCCATGGATAAGGTTCGCTGAAACGCCATGTCAAAAGGAATCTCAGAAATCAAAGAAAACAAAACCATGCGGAAGAAATACTTTTTCCTGTCATGGGTGTAATAAAATCCCTCTACCATTAAAAAGATAAAAATAGGAAAGGCCAGTCGACCGATTCCGCGAAGCAGCATATCCAAAGTCCAAAGACTGGAAGCACCGGAAGTCATCATTTGCATTTCTGCGTAGGGCTCTAAAATCGCAGCTCCGATATGGTCGATAAGCATTGTAATGATGGCAATCCATTTTAAGGTAGCGCCGGTGATTTCAAATCCCTGAGATGTGGATGGCTCAGATATATTCATATTGTTTAAAAATTGTGATTCGTTCATATATAGTTCTTCTTTCTAATTTGTCGTTTTCTAGAATCTGTGATTATAACTCCATTAAAAATATATTTCTTAGAATCTGTGATTATAGACTTATTTAAAATTTATTTCATGGAATCTGTAATTATAATTCTATTAAAAATAAATTTTAGACTCTGTAATTATTATTCAATTTAAAAAGTATTTCGTAAAATCTGTGATTATGATTCTACTGAATTATTTTTTGGAGTAATTGATTCTTTTGAATTGTATATATTCAATAATTGTAAATTGCCGTTTTAGACATTATACACTATATCAGTGGCGGCCTCCAAAGTGGTATAATCTTTTTAAACATGAAAATAAGTGGAGCGAAACTTGCTTTCTGTGTAAGGAGGAGAAAATATGAAAAAGACGACAAGATTTCTTTGCGCCTTCTTGAGTGTCGCATTGGCTTTTTCCTGCGCGGGAACTCTAGGTGCAATCAGCGGAGAAAATCCATCCTATGTTGAGGCGGCGGTGGACCGTCAAACATCTTTAAAAAATCCTACCCTAAAAACTACCTTAGAAGGTGGAATTGAATTATACGGGGAGAAGTCCTACGGAACTTTTGTGGAACCCTGTGATGGTCCTATCATCATTATGATGAAGGTGAAAAATGTTTCCGGTGAGAGACGCTACGTTCGTTTTGACAACGAGCCTTTTTCCGGTGAGAAAAAAATCACTCAGTATATTGGGGATTATGCGAGTTTCCCTCAGCCCAATTTTTATTATCTGAATCCCGGCGAAGAGGATTACTTCCAGGCAAGAATCAATTTCAATTCCAATGAAATGAAGAATGCTTCCGGAAAGGTAAATCTTCCTATGAAGTGGACGGTATATGGCTATGGCGAGCAGGATCAAATGCTGCAACTTTCTCAGACCATTGATACCACCACCGTAAAGGTGAAGTCTTATACACAAAAGAAAATTCAAACCGACAAGAAGCTTCGTACCGCTACTTTAAAAGGTTATTTGAAAAATAAAAAAGGAGAGCCCATCGCCAACACCTATATCCGCGTGGAGAGCGGCTACTCCGGTACCATGTATGCAAAGACCAACGCAAAGGGCTACTATTCCATTAAGGTAATGCCTCACAAAGTGGAATTTAGTGGAAAGTGGAGCCGCTACACACTGACGCCTCAGGCAGACGGATACAACAAGCGCTCGGTGGTTGTTACTCCTTCCAACAAGAAAACCATTACCAAAAACATTACATTAAATAAGAGCACTTCCAAATATAAGTACAAACAGACGAAAAAGATTGATACAAAGATTCAACCCTACGATTTGGACAGCGATACAAAGGGCAAAGTAATCGCAACGGTGCCTTTCCACACCCTGCTTCCTAGGGACAAAACCAATGGAAAAAGAAAACTTGTGGTTGCAAATCCTCAAAACGGAAAGACCTATTTTACAAAAAATCTTCCTGAAGAAACGCCCTACGTAGATGTATCCGACGACGGCAAATATGTAACCGTGACCAGCGCCTTTGGTGATTCCAACACCTACAACGCAATTATCTACGATATAGAAGGCAATGAAGTTTACCGCACGCCTAACGAAATGCCCATACTCAGTCACTACACAGGACTTGAGACAAACAAAGGCACGGTTCGCTCCATGTGCGCCAGACTTTCTCACAATGACAACTATTTGTGCTATGCCACCGTTGATGGTTATGTTTACATGTTGGATTGGAAAAATAATTCCATCCTTTGGTCAGCCTGTGTAAAAGGTCAGGTTCGAACCATCGACTTTTCCGCAGACAATAAATATGTCTATGTAACAGACGGTGGAGGAGATTGCACCTCTTTTGTTGTAAGCAGCGGCGCGAAACAGTGGAACACCTTTGTAGGAACCTGGGGCTGCGACACGGAAGTGACGGACAAGTACATTGCTACCACAGTAAAAAGCGATGGCTATTCCCTCACTGTTTTAAACAGAAAAACCGGAAAGAAACTTTGGACTTACCCAGTGATGTATCGTGGAAGCGGCATCGCCATTTCGCCCAATCAAAAATACCTTTGGTATGGAAATGATAACGGCAGCATTTCTAGTGTGGAAAACTCCTGCATATTTGATATCAAAACTGGAAAACTCTTAAATGTGCTACCGCCCTTAGATAACCGAGGAGGCACCGCTGGAATGGAGGCTTCCTTCAGCAAAGACTCTAAGAAAATCGTGGTGAAAAACGGACGTGGATTTGGAATTTATGATGTAAAGACCGGCGAAGAATTATATTCAAAAGTTGTACTGAAAAAAGGCGTAGGCGATTCCTTGACCTTCTCTTTGTATGCCTCACCGGATTTGAAATACATCGTAGGTGGCTTTAACGACAAAACGGATTTCCGCTTCTGGGGCCAGTTGTATTTCTTTAAGAGACAGTAGAAACTATAGAAAATAAAAAACGTATCCTCAGCATTGAAATGCGACTTTGTGTCGACAAATCCATGCGGGGATACGTTTTTGACTTAAATTGTGATGTGTTTTCCTTGTGAATGATTAATCGTCTTCATCGTCTTCGTCGTCTGCGTCGTCATCATCAAAATCGGAGTCCTCTTCAGGAAGTGTAAGTGTCAAAGA
>JAILJP010000007.1 GCA_024694625.1 Lachnospiraceae bacterium
ATCATGGTGGCTACACCGGGAACCATCATTGCCAAAAGAAGTACTCTGAAAAGTACATCTTTTCCCTTGTCATGGTAAAGTTCAAAACCAAAACCTGCCAAAGAACAAACGAATAATGCAATAATGGTTTGCACGCCTGCATATTTAAAGGAGTTCCACATGGTTCCCCAAAGGTCTGTACGAGAGAGCAAGTTTGCGAAATTCTGTGCCGCATAAGTACCAAAGGTAAGTTTACCGGTGGCCACGTCTACCGTATTATTGGTTGCTGCGGAAATCATCCAATACAACGGAAATACGGAAATAAACGAAACAATAATCAAAAAGATATAAGTAGGAATGAGTCTACGTTGTGTAGCAGATTTATTTTTCTTAGTCACGCTTATCACCTACTTTCATACTAATTCCGGAAAGGATTGCTACCAAAACAAAGATGAAGAATGCCATTGCTGAAGCATATCCAAAGTTGGCAACCCCCTGTCCCAAAGAGTTATTCCAAATGTAATGAGACATTGTGATGGTTGAGTTTGCAGGTCCACCACTGGTTAAGTTTACAGACTCATCGAAGAGCTGTAAGGTACCGTTGATTGACATAATTACTGTCATAATGATGGTGGGTTTTAATAGCGGTACGGTAATAAACCAGAATGTCTTCCAGGCATTTGCACCGTCAATTTTTGCTGCCTCATATACAGAGTATTCGATATTTTGTAATCCGGCCAAATAGAATACCATGTTGTATCCTGTCCATCTCCAAAGCAATGCAATAATGATAATTGCCTTTGCTGAATTTGTGTTTCCAAGGAAGTTATAATTAGTTTCAAAAATCCCGAGATTTACAAGGATGGTGTTCATTAGACCTTGTGTTGCAAATAAGGATTTAAAAATCAAAGCATAGGAAACCAAAGCAGTTGCACAGGGCAAGAATACCATGGTTCGGAACAAACCTTTGAATTTCAAATCTTTGTTGTTTAATAACTGTGCCAATAAAATAGCTAAAATAAGCATTATCGGCACCTGAATAATCAGGTAAAGGAAGGTATTTCCTACCGATCTTAAAAACAGTGCATCCTTGAACATACGAGTGTAGTTGTAGGTTAAAGGATTTGCCCACTGCATATTTGCTGAAGATCCGGTTTTTAAAGACATGAATATGGCTTGTAAAATCGGATAAAAGCTCATGATTACAATCAGTAAACTGGCGGGTAATAGGAAGCCCCAGCCTGCTAACTGCTGCTTTCTTTTAATTGTTTTCACAAGAGTTTCCCCCTTTTTCTATTTGAGTTTTCAAATGCTTTCTCAGATGAGAGGGAACCTTCCATCTGATTTTTTTAAAAAAGGGGAATCGGCAAAGCACCGACTCCCCCGTATAAAATCTGTTCTAAATGAAGTTGTTGGCTTATTGTCCCATTTCGAACTCTAACTGTTCCTGAGCACCTGCCAATTCAGAATCAAGATCAGCACCACTGTTGATGTTGATGATAGCTGCTGCAACTAAAGAACGTGCAGGATAGTGATAGTCAGACTGAGTAACTGTCTTAACGTTTCCACCCATTTCAACGATCTTAGAGTAGATAGCCTGGTCATTGAAGTAAGCAACACCCTGCTGATATACTTCTGATTCACCAGCTGACAAGCAGCATGTGATTACACCACCGTCGGTAAGAGCTGCGTCATAAGTAGCAACTGCTCCATCTCCGCCACCGAATGTATAAGCTAAGAAGTCCTGAGCTAATTCAACATTCTTGCAGTTAGATGTGATGTAAAGAGAAGAACCACCGTTTGAAGCATATCCTTCTTCACCAGAAAGTGTAGGCATAGAAGTGATTTCCCATTTTCCAGAGTTAGCTTCAACCTGTTCAATAGTAGGAATGATCCAGTTTCCGTTCATAACACCTGCAACCATGTCGCCCATGATAGTCTGATCTGTGTAGTCTGACCAGTCATTTGCAAGGTATAATACGTTTTCTTTGCTCATTGTTGTAATAACTTCAATGATATCCTTTACAGTATCAGATGTAAGGTTAGGTGTTCCGTCTTCGTTGAACTGAGAAGCACCTTCAGCCTGAAGCATCATGTAAGGAAGATCGTTTCCGTCACCATCCATAGAAAGTAAGTATTTACCAGTCTTAGCATATACTTCTTTACCGATTTCGATGAATCTGTCCCAAGTAATTCCTGTTACATCATCGATTGTGTATCCACACTCTTCTAAGATATCTACACGATATGCAAAGATAACAGTTCCGTTGTCTACAGGTACACCATAGTGAGTACCGTCTACAGTTGAATAAGATAATTTTTCTGCACCGAAGTCAGACCAATCAATGTCAGCTCCGTCCATGTTGTTCCATGCATCCGGATAATCTGCAACGTATTTCTGGATGTAATGATCCTGGAATAATACGATGTCAGGTAATGTGCTGTAATCTCCTGATGAACCGGCTAAAGTAACAGCATCTTCAACGTCGGAAGACTGTGACTGTTCTTCAATGTTCAAAACAAAATCAGGATTCTTTTCTTTGTAAGCAGCCTCAGCAGCTTTCAAAGCAGGGATATTGAAGTTTGCATCCCAAGCATAAACGGTTAATGTGTTCTCGTCCTCGCTTGCTGTAGCAGAATCGCTAGAGCTGTCAGACGTTGTGTCACCTGATCCGCCACATCCCGCAAAAGCGGTAACTGCCAGCGCACCAGCTAACATAAGAGATAGTAATTTCTTCTTCATTAAAAAAACCCTCCTTAATTTACTCGAAGATCCATTGTGCAACCTGCACAACGTAACTTCATCTCTCTTTGAAGTATGTGTTTATTATAACTACTGTTTTTCACAAATTGTTCACAGAAACAACTGGATTTTTTGCAAAAACGACTATGCCATTCGGTAAACCCACGATTTTATGGGCTTTCATGCCAAAAAACGCCGTTGAAATTTTTAGTTTTCAACGGCGTCGCCCACTATTTTTTGTATAGTTTTCACATAATGAATTTCTTGCATTTGTGCATTTTTGCAAATTCTACTCTTTCCCTTCCCATCCCGGTTGAGCGGTAATATTGAAATTGGAAAGAATCCCATCATGTTTTTGCTCCTGTCCCTTCCACTGATAGGGAGTCATTCCCGTCAGGCGCTTAAAGTTTCTGTTGAAGGTGGAAGGAGTCTGATATCCCACCCGATAGCACACATCTTCCATAGATAGATCCTGTTTTTGTATAAGATTACAAGCCTTATCAATACGAACCAAATTCACATACTCCACGGGTTTCATACTCATGGTCTCCTCAAACAACCGTCGGAAATGACTTTCAGACAGACCAGATTCATTGGCCATATCTGCAATCTTAATCTCTTCCTCATAGTGATCGTTTACATATTGGATGGCTTCTTTAATATAAGTATTTACCTTATTGGATCTTCTCGCTTTTTCTCGTTCCTCATCCAGCCGAAGAAGCTCCACAGCCAAGGAATACAAATAACCATTTACACTTTCCTTGTAATAAATGGATTGCTCTCGGTATTCCCGAATAATTTCCAAGATTAATTTTGCCAAAATCGGATGATTTTCCTTGGTTTTTAACGTTCCTCTTTTATTGATAATACGAATCATATCCTCTTGAGAAACCTGGGAGCCATTACATTTTTCCCGCAAAAAATCATCCATATTCACGAATAAAAACTCCCATTTACAAATATTCCCCGGGGCACTAATGGTGGTGTGAGGAATATTTGCGGGTATAATGGTAAACATATTGTCCCCGTAATGATAAGACCGATCCTCAATAATCAGTTCACCGTCGCCATGGTAGCAATATCCAATTTCCATATAGTTATGAAAATGAAGCATACGACCATATCCCAAGCCATATTCCTGTTCCCAACCTTTTCCGATTTTCGGCAGAATATATTCTCCTCTGGGAATGTCGTAATAACGAAACTCCATTTTCTGCTTTTCTCTTGCCATAATAACCCCCGTCAATCATCAAATTTGCAATTTTTCTTACCTATCATACCACTTCTTTTGAATTTTTCCCAATATTTATGCAAAAATCGCCACCAAAAGGGTGACGATTTCAATAATTCCTAATTTTGTCTATAAAAATACTATGATAAGTCTGCAGAATCCAACACAATGGTAAAGGGTCCGTCATTTAAAAGAGAAACCTTCATATCCGCGCCAAACGAACCGCATTCCACCTTTTTGACACTTTTTTTACATTCATTGATGATGTATTCATAAAGTTCATTTGCCATTTCCGGTCCACCAGCCTTTGTAAAGCTAGGGCGATTTCCCTTTTTGCAATCTGCATAAAGGGTAAACTGGGAAATAAGCAATAGCTCGCCACCCACCTGGTCCAATGAAAGGTTTGTCTTTCCATTTTCATCCTCAAAGATCCGCATACCAATGAGTTTTTTTATCATTTTGTCCGCAATCTCTTTTGTATCTTCGTCGGAAACTCCAATCAATACCAAAAAGCCTTTTTCAATTTGTCCAATCACTTCTTTTTCCACCGTAACAGAAGCTTCCGTTACTCTTTGAATTACGAATCTCACTATCCTATTCCTCCTCATGCAAACAGATGCCCTCCTCCAAGGCGGAGAGCATCTGCTGTCTGTAGGTCAGATCTCTTCGATCTTATGTTTCATTTATTATACCAGTCCTTTATCTGTCTTCTTTACGTGTTTGAACACTTCTTCGAAACGATTCAATGCTTCATCGATGATTTCCGGTGTATCTGCCAAAGAAGTGTACAGACGGCTACCT
>JAILJP010000064.1 GCA_024694625.1 Lachnospiraceae bacterium
AGGCCTAAGCCGTTTACGAGCTTAGGCCTTACAGACATTCGACTAGTTGAGGTGAAGCGGCGTCGGTGCCGAGGAAAACTTGATGATACCCTCGTGCAACCAATAAGAGCTAACGCAGCCCACCGTCGGCACAGATAATTGTATTTTCAGGAAAGGGAGGATGGCGTCATGGGAATGACAATGACACAAAAGATCTTAGCAGCACATGCCGGATTAGATGAAGTAAAAGCCGGACAGTTAATTGAAGCTGATTTAGATCTTGTTTTGGGAAACGACGTTACCACTCCGGTAGCGATACATGAATTAAAAAAGATGAAAACAGAGGGCGTTTTCCATAAGGATAAGATTGCCATGGTTATGGATCACTTCACGCCCAATAAGGATATTAAGTCAGCAGAGCATTGTAAGGAAGTTCGTGACTTCGCCTGTGCTCATAATGTGACCAACTTCTTTGATGTGGGAGAAGTGGGAATTGAGCATGCACTTTTGCCGGAAAAAGGTTTGACTGTGGCAGGTGATGTGGTAATCGGTGCAGATTCACATACCTGTACTTATGGAGCGCTTGGGGCATTTTCCACCGGTGTTGGTTCTACGGATATGGCTGCGGGTATGGCCACCGGAAAGGCTTGGTTTAAAGTACCTTCTGCCATTAAGTTTAATATTGTAGGAAAACCTGCAGATTTTATCAGCGGTAAAGATGTGATTTTACATATTATCGGTATGATTGGTGTGGACGGTGCTTTGTATCGTTCTATGGAGTTTATGGGTGAAGGATTAAAGTATTTAACCATGGATGACAGATTTACCATTGCCAATATGGCGATCGAAGCCGGCGGCAAAAATGGTATTTTCCCGGTAGATGATCTTACCATTGAATATATGAAGGAACATTCTGACAGAGAGTATAAGGTTTTCGAAGCGGATGAAGACGCAGTTTATGATGAAGAATATACCATTGATTTGTCTACCCTTCGTCCCACAGTAGCCTTTCCTCATTTGCCGGAAAACACCAAGACCATTGATGAAGTGGAAAAGATTAAAATCGATCAAGTTGTAATCGGTTCCTGCACTAACGGTAGAATTTCCGATTTAAGAATTGCTGCTGAGATTTTAAAAGGAAAAAAGGTAGCAAAGGGAATTCGCGTTATTGTGATACCTGCAACACAACAGATTTATATGGATGCTTTGGATGCCGGATATCTGCGTACCTTCGTAGAAAGCGGTGCTATTGTTTCGGCCCCCACATGTGGACCTTGCTTAGGTGGACATATGGGTGTTATGGCAGCCGGAGAAAAATGTGTTTCCACAACCAACCGTAACTTTGTGGGACGTATGGGCCATGTGGATTCCGAGGTATACTTGGCTTCTCCTGCAGTAGCGGCAGCCAGTGCCATTACCGGATACATTACAGATCCTGCTAAGGTTTAAGGTAGAAGGAGGACAAAATGGAAAACGCAAAAGGTAAAGTATATAAATATGGAGATAACGTGGATACCGACGTTATTATTCCTGCCAGATATTTAAATTCTTCCGACCCTGCGGAGCTCGCTACCCATTGTATGGAAGATATTGATAAAGACTTTGTAAACAAGGTACAAAAGGGAGACATTATTGTGGCTACCAAAAACTTTGGATGCGGTTCTTCCAGAGAACATGCTCCCATTGCCATTAAGGCCAGTGGAGTAAGCTGTGTAATCGCAGAGACCTTTGCAAGAATCTTTTATCGAAATGCCATCAATATTGGACTTCCCATTATTGAGTGTCCCGAAGCTGCAAAAGAAATCGCAGAGGGAGATGAGGTTGAAGTGGATTTTGACAGCGGAGTGATTACCGACCTTACCACCAAAAAAAGCTTCCAAGGTCAGGCCTTCCCTGAGTTTATGCAAAAGATTATTGACTTAGGCGGATTAGTAAATTATATTAATGAAAAATAATAAAAAGAGCCGGCATCGAAAAGATGCCGGTTTTTGTACAAGGAGGATACTTCCATGATTCAGGATATTTTACCTCATAGATTTTATAATCAATACAATGCCCAAAAGCAGGCAGACGACGAAAGCATTATTCTAAGTTTTCAAAACGGGGGGATTTTGATTAAAGAGGATGTTTTTCCAAAGGCAAAGGAATTTGATGTTTTGGATTATCAAAAACTGGTGTATTTGTTTTCTGTTGATGATGAAAACGAATATTATTTGCTGGAGGATCCGGAAAGCATTCCCCAGGGATATGAGTTTGTGGATTTAAAAGAACTGCGGAATCATGGGGAGTACAAAAAATACCGTATGTTTGTGGCTTATACGGCTCTTCATCTTTATCGTTGGTATCGCAACAACCGCTTTTGCGGAAGATGCGGTGGAAAGACATTTTTGGACAACAAGGAGCGGGCTTTGCGTTGCAACTGCGGAAATGTGATTTATCCTAAAGTTGTTCCGGCGGTAATCGTTGGGGTAATCAATAAGGACAAACTTTTGGTTACAAAATATCGCGTAGGATACGGTCATTTTGCTTTGGTTGCGGGATTTACGGAAATCGGTGAGACTCTGGAGGAAACCGTTGCCAGAGAAGTAATGGAAGAAGCCGGTTTAAAAGTAAAAAATATCCGTTATTACAAATCTCAACCCTGGGGAGTTGCAGATGATATTTTGGCGGGGTTCTATTGTGATGTGGATGGGGATGATACCATAAGCATGGACTCCGATGAACTGAAACTGGCAGAGTGGCGAACCAGAGAAGAAATTGAGCTTCAGCCGGACGAATTCAGTCTCACCAATGAGATGATGAAACGCTTTAAAGAGGGCTTGGAATAAAGCTTTTGATAATTTTTTTAAAAATCAGAAAAAACATGCATGGATGAGGTCTTTTATGGTATGATTAATCCATAATGAAGTTATGTAAATGAGGGGTAGAATGAAACAGTTATTAGCAATCGGAAAAACAAGTGAAGATGCCAAGGCAGCATTTTCTTATTTAGAAAAGTATTTTGGAGTTCAGGTTTTTGAGCAGTCCATAGATACGGCAAAGGGCATTGTAGGTGCCATGAAACCGGATATGATTTTGGTGAGTGTAGAGGAGTTACTTCTTTCTCCCACGATGGCTTTAAATGAGCTTCAAAAAGAATGCGAAGGAATTCCCATTGTTACCTACGGAAAGGTGGAGGACTTCGTTCGATTCGAAAAGCTTTATGTTGGAGAACCATTAGAAAACCTTAAAATTCCTTTTGATGAGGATGCTGCATTGTTCTTGGTTTGTTCCAAATTAAAAATCTCCATGAAAAAGTTAAAACAGGAAAGCGCCAATAAAAAGACGATACTTGTAATTGACGATGATGCCACTACACTTCGAAGCATGAAGAGTATTTTGGATAACAAATACAATGTGGAATTAGCAAATTCCGGAGAAAAGGCATTTCAAATGATGGAAAAGAAGGTTCCGGAGTTGGTTCTTTTGGATTATGATATGCCGGTGATGAACGGGAAAGAAGTATTAGAAAAGATTCGTGCCACCAAAGAATATGCGAATCTGCCTGTGGTTTTTGTAACAGCGGTTACAGACAAAAGCAATATTACTTCCCTGGTTTCACTACGTCCCTCCGGTTATTTGTTAAAGCCGATTACCATGGACGTATTGTTGGCAGAAATTGAAAAAGTATTAAAATAAAACTGAATTGTAAAAAGGATGAAATGAATATGGAGGGGCCGATAGGGCCCCTTTTTTAGAATCATTTTGGAGGCTCTATGTTAAAAAAAGAAGAACACAGAAAACGAAGAATAGCTTCTGCTATTGGTGATTATCCGGCAGATTTGGTAATCAAAAACGCGCGACTTTTCAATGTGTTTACCGGAGAATTCGAAGAAGGCGATTTGGCAGTGAAAAACGGCTATTTTGTGGGTATCGGTTCTTACGAAGGTGAACAACAAATCGACGGAAGCGGAAAGACCATTGTTCCCGGATTTATTGACGGACATTTGCATTTGGAAAGTTCCATTGTGACACCATTGCAGTATGGAAAAGCAGTGATGCCCCACGGAACTACCTCCATTGTGGCTGATCCTCATGAGATCGCCAATGTCTGCGGTACGGAGGGGATTGATTATATTTTAAATGCTACAGAAGATATTCCCTTAGATGTCTATGTGATGGTACCTTCTTGCGTGCCGGCTACGGACTTTGATGAAAGTGGTTACACGATTTCCGCAGCTCAGGTAAAAGAATATTTGCAAAAGGACCGTGTGTTGGGATTGGCTGAGATGATGAATTATCCTGGAGTTTGTGCCAGGGATTTTGAAACCATTGAAAAAATCAAAGCTGCCCATGAAGCAAGAAAAATCGTGGATGGCCATGGCCCCGGACTTACGGGAAAGGAATTAAATGCCTATGTTACGGCAGGTATTTTTTCCGATCACGAATGTGTTTCTGTAGAAGAGGGCTTGGAAAAGCTGCGCAGAGGCCAGTGGATTATGATTCGTGAAGGTACGGCCAGCAAAAACCTAGAAGCTTTGGCGGGACTTTGTGTGGAACCTTATTATCACAGATGTTTATTTGTAACGGATGACAAACATCCCGGAGAATTAAACAGAGCCGGTCATATAGATTACATCATTCGAAAAGCAATTTCCTTAGGGGTAAAACCGGAGATGGCCTACATTATGGCTACCTACAATGCGGCAACCTATTTCAGATTGCCTAGTTTGGGAGCTCTTTGTCCCGGCTATCGCGCTGATTTTATTATTTTGGATGATTTCGAAGATGTTCAAATCAATCAGGTTTATAAGGATGGTTCTTTGGTATTTGATAAAGAAACCAACTCTTCCTTTGTTTGGGGAGAAGACTACAAACCAAAGGCATCCATTTTAAATACCATCAACATCAGCAATGTTTGCGCAGATGATTTCTTAACTGATGGACCTCAAAAAGTCATTGGTTTGGTTGGCGGTGAGATTCTTACCACAGACGAAGGAGAAGCGGATTGCATTGATGTTTCCAAAGATATTTTAAAAATGGCAGTGGTGGAACGACATCATCACACCGGCCATATTGGACTTTGTTTTGTAAAGGGCTATGGCTTAAAAGAGGGGGCTGTGGCCACCAGTATTGCTCATGATTCCCACAACTTAATTTGTGTGGGCGCCAATGAAGAGGATATGGCATGTGCCATTATGGAATTGAAAAAAATCAAAGGTGGTATGGTGGTGGTAAAGAACCAACAGGTGTTGGCGGAATTGTCATTGCCCATTGCCGGTTTGATGTGTGATTTGGAAGTGGATGAGGCACAATCCAAAATGGACAAGGTAAAAGAGGCGGCTTACCAGTTAGGGGTAAACCCCGGCATTGATCCTTTTATGACCATGTCATTTTCCAGTTTACCGGTGATTCCTACACTTCGTTTAACGACGTTAGGTGTAGTGGATGTAAATACGTTTCAGCTTCTTTCGTAATAAGAAGTAAAGGGAAGGATATAAAGGAGAATAATATGTACGAAAAAAGAAACCCCAAGGCGAGACTGTTATTATTAACTTCGTCTATTATTACCATGATAATTGTTTCTGTGATTGTTGGTGTGATTTTGTATTTTGCCGACATCGAAAGTCTTAAGATTCGAGGAGGAATCTTGATTGCACTGGGAGTGATTTGGGTCATTTCATTGATTGCACCCTTTGTTCGATACAACTGGTATCGTGCAAGATTCACGGAAGAAGAGATTGATATCCGACAGGGTTTTTTGGTGATTGAGGAAAACATAATTCCTATTGAACGTCTTCAAAAAATTTCCATGGAAACGGGACCTTTGGACCGGGCATTTGGAATGACAAAGGTGATTGTGTATACTGCCGGTGGAGAGGAGACCATTCGCTTTTTGGAAAGAGAACGGGCTGAAGAAATCTGTGAGAATTTGAAAAAGCGGATTAATAAGTACGCGGTAGAAGAAAAAGAAGGGCAGGTTTGATATGGAGACAAAAGAAATTCGAAACCTGCGCAATCATCCCACCTATATGATTGAGTCCTCTTGGGGTGCGGTTTTAGTCTTATTTATGATGTTCTTTAACGGCATCGATAGCTGGATAAAAGAGATTCAGTCTGTGCTTGAGGGTGGAGACAAAGCAACAATTTATGTGATTGGTATTACCGGTGGTATTGTGCTTTTCTTTCTCATTGCATTGTTTTTTAGTTTCTTTCGATGGAGAAAAACCACGCTTACCATTGCAGATGGATCCCTGACCTGGGAACAGGCCACGATTTTTTCAAAACGTCAGGAGTTTTCCATTTCCTCTATTTCCAATGTGAATCTGGAACAAAACCTTTTTGAACGAATCGTTGGTACCTACAAATTAAAAATTGATACCAGTTCCATTTCCACGGCGGAAAGCACAGATATGAAAATCATCCTTGGAAAAAAAGAAGCCATGGAAGTTCGGAATCTGATTCTTTATATGATGAATGCAGATGATGAAGATGCTACTGAAAAAGCGCAACAAGAGGGAGAGGGAAAGAATCATTCTTTACCTATGGAAGATGAAAACTATGATGTGGCATTGACTTCCAGCGAAAACTTTATGTGCGCTGTTGCCGGAATAAGGGAAGGCCAGTTGGTAGCGCTGATTATGATTCTTTTTGGTCTCAATGCTACATTGGGATTGGGGTTGGCAAATCATGAATCCATAGGTGCAATTTTTGCAACGGTTTTGATTTGGTTTTCTTTTTTGTATTCAGTGGGAAAAGATTTAGTTACATCATTTTTGCGCACCTATAATTTTAAGGTGGCAAGAAGAAAAGACCATATTTATATCACCAGCGGTGCCATTAAGATTCGTTCTTATTCCGTTCCGGTAAATCAGATTCAGGCCATTCGTTTTCAAAGTACTCTGATTGGTCGAATTATGAAACGTGTATCCGTATCTGTGATTAATGTTAGCGGAGAGGGAGAAGACGTGGATGGACAGTGGCTGTTACCGGCGATTGCCTACAAGGATATTCCTACGGTATTGGAGCGGATACTTCCGGAAATGTCATTTACGGAACAAAGTTTATTGGAAAAGAGACCAAAGAGTGTGCAAGGGCGTGAGTTGTTTCGAACCATTTTTATCTTCTTTGTAATTGGCGTTGGTGTATTCTTTGGGCTTCATTGGATTCCGGAGGAAGCATTTGAGGATATTGAAGTTATAGATAAAATGAGCTTGCAGGTTCTTGCAGGAATTGTTTGGATCGTGTTTACTTTCATATTTCTGATTATGGATATCCTTCGTCAAAAGACAGAGGGAATTCTGATCAAAGAAGATTCTGTGGTACTTCGCAGAGGCTCCTATAGTTGGATGCAGGTAGAAGTCCCCTTTGAGCGAATTCAGGTTTTGGATGTGCGCCAGTCATTTATCGACCGATGGTTTGGGCAAAAAGACGGAAGTCTTCATCTGTTGGCATCTAAGCTTGCTTCCACTCAGAATATTCCTAAAATGAAAAGCACTACGCTGGAAAAATTGCAGCAGGCATTTCAAAATACGATTTACTAAGATGTATGGTTTAATGTTTCACAAAGAGATTACCTTCGGGTAATCTCTTTTTAGTTTCATTTAAAGTTGAAGGGGTATAGTTTCCTTTAAATAGAAAAGATAAGAATCTACAGTAAATATGAAAGGAAACAAAGGAAGATGAAAAAGAATAGATTTACCTTGATATATGGAGTGGTGTTAACCTGTTTTACTTTGTATATGGTTTTGGATACCTTCGTTCTTTCCAGTGCCTACAGCAGCGCTGAAGAGGCAAATTTGGAGATGTTTGCGTCGGAGGAAAGTACGTCGGAGGAAAACTCGTCGGATGAAACCGATGAGTCCGATGAGTACGATGAGGAAAACGATGACAGTGAATCAGAATATACATCCACTTCAGATTCCGTAGTGGCTTCGGATACCATATTGGGAACCTATGAAAGTGATGAGACTACCATTACAGTATCGGAATATACCTATGAAGGAACAGAAGTGTATGTGGCGGATGTGACTTTAAGTTCGGCACAGTATTTAAAGACAGCCTTTGCAGAAGATACCTACGGAAAAAACGTTACGGAAACCACTTCGGAAATGGCAGAAGCAAATGATGCCATATTAGCTATAAACGGAGACAACTATGGCTCTCAGGAAAGTGGTTATGTCATTCGAAACGGCGTGATTTATCGTGAGGATGCCGGTGAAAACGATGTGCTATGTATTTTTACTGACGGAAGTATGAAAGTATATTCACCGGATGAATATACAGCGGAAGAATTATTGGAGATGGGAGTATGGCAGGCATTTTCCTTTGGACCTGCTTTGGTGGAAGACGGAGAGGTCAGTGTTACCTCAGAGGATGAAGTGGGAAAAGCCATGGCTAGTAATCCCCGAACCGCAATTGGAATTATTGATGAACTTCACTATCTTATCGTAGTATCGGATGGACGTACTTCAGAAAGTGAAGGACTGTCCTTGAAGGAATTGGCGGAATTTATGGAAAGCTTAGGAGCAACCACAGCCTACAACTTAGATGGTGGTGGGTCTTCTACTATGGTATTTGAAGGCGAGGTCATTAATAATCCTACAACATCGGGAAAAAGCATAAAAGAAAGAGAGGTAAATGACATTGTATATATTGGATAATAAAGAAAAAGAATTTAGAAAACAGGCCATGGGCCATCTTGGATTTGCGTTGTTTTGCGCTTTATTTGGTGCTATCTATGAGCAGTTTAGTCATGAGGTATATTCCTTTTATATGATCTACGCCTTTGCCATACCTTTGGTATTTGGTACTGCCTTTTATCTTTTATTGGACTGGTTTGATAAAAAAGTAAAACAACCTTTGTGTCTGTCATTATGGAATATGGCAATTGTTACACTAACGGTAGGTTCTTTGTATCGTGGTGTTATTGATATCTACGGAACCACAAATAAAAAAGTCATTATCTATGTAGTAGCGGCTTTTTTGTTGGGGCTTTCTGCCATTGTGTTAAATGCCGTGGAATCTGTAAAAGGAAGGGTAAGAAAAGATGAGGATATGAATTTTTTTTCGTGAAAGGCCAAACTTCGATTATAATGGATACGTAAAAAATTATGATTGAAATAGAAAGTGGAGAATATATATGAAAGTAAAAGACAAAACCAATGTAATGCGTCAGTTGGATGCAAAAAAGATTGCCTATGAAGTACATTCCTATGAGGCGGATGCTACTCTTACCGGAGCGGAAATTGCCGGGATTTTGGGAGAAGAAACATCAAAGGTATTTAAGACATTGGTAACCCAAGGGAAAAGCGGAGCTTATTATGTTTTTGTTGTACCCGTAGAAGGAGAGCTGGATTTGAAAAAGGCAGCCAAGGCGGTACAGGAAAAGTCGGTAAGTATGATTAAACAAAAGGAACTGTTGCCTTTGACGGGATATGTTCATGGAGGCTGTTCTCCCATTGGCATGAAAAAGCATTTCACCACCACGGTTCATGAAACTGTAACGGAGTATGACCATGTTTATGTTAGCGGAGGAAGAGTAGGTCTTCAGATTGAACTTGCACCAACGGATTTGCTGGCAGTCAGCGGTGCAAAAACCGGAGATATTATTTAGAAAGCAAATACCCTCAGTAATATTAAAAAGCGTATTGACATCTGCTGCTAAAGTGATATCATAATGATATCAAATAGATTTAGGAGGGTATTGCTATGGAAGAAAAAATCTATACAACCAAGAAGAACGGAATGATGGTATTGTTGTTAACAATTGTTGTGTTGTTATTGGCAATTTGTGCAGTTGTATTTGGGGCATATTATTATCAATCTTTTATGGTATTTGCAGGAATTTTTGTACTTTGTATCGGTTGGATTCCTTTCTTGGGTTTAAAGGTGTTAAAGCCTCAGGAGGCTTTAGTGCTTACTTTATTTGGTAAGTATGTGGGAAGTTTAAAAGAAGACGGATTCTACTTTGTAAATCCTTTCTGTGTGGCAGTAAACCCCGCAGCATCTACGAAGCTTGCTCAAAGCGGAGATGCTGTAGAGTCATCAAAAATAAGTGGAATTGCGATTTCCGGTGGCACAGCTTCCGTAGAAGTTCCCAGCAAAAAGATTTCCTTAAAGGCTATGACCTTGAATAATGGAAGACAAAAGATTAATGATTGTTTGGGAAATCCCATTGAAATCGGTATTGCTGTAATCTGGAAAGTAACCGACACTGCAAAGGCTGTATTTGAAGTTGATAATTATAAAGAATATTTATCTTTACAGTGCGACAGTGCGTTGAGAAATATTGTTCGTATTTATCCCTATGATGTAGCAACCAATGTAGATACTACAGGAGACGGAATGGCAGATGAAGGAAGTCTTCGTGGTTCTGCAGAAGTGGTAGCAGAGCGTATTAAAAATGAGATTCAGTCAAAGGTGAAAGAAGCAGGAATGGAAATTGTGGAAGCACGTATTACCTATTTGGCTTATGCACCGGAAATTGCATCTGTTATGCTTCAGCGGCAGCAGGCTTCTGCAATTATTGATGCAAGAAAGATGATTGTAGACGGAGCTGTTGGTATGGTAGAAATGGCTTTGGATCGATTGAACGAAAAAGAGATTGTAGACTTGGATGAAGAGAGAAAAGCAGCTATGGTATCAAATCTTTTAGTTGTTCTTTGCGGCAATCATGACGCACAGCCAATTGTTAACTCAGGAACGTTGTATTAATGGCAGAAAAGAAACAGGTACCACTTCGTTTATCAGCAAAATTGTATGATGCCATAGCCGCATGGGCAGAAGATGATTTTCGTTCGGTAAACGGACAAATTGAATACTTGCTTACGGAATGTGTAAAGCAACGCAAAAAAAACGGAAAGTACGTAGGCGAGGACATAGATAAACCATTGGAGATTGATATATCATGAATAATGCATATTTTACAAAAGGTAGGATTATTTTTGAGATTATCACCTATGTGATATTGGTTGTAGCAGTTTTTTACGTCCTTATATTTGCATTGCAGACAAAGAGTGATGTTCCAATCCGTTATGATATGAAAGGTAACGTGAGTGGATATGGATCGCCATGGGTGTTATTGTTTTTGCCGATTAGTATGATTTTTACAAATGGCATTATTTCATTGGTGTTGCATTTGGTTCCGGTAACTGCATGGAATATGCATATTAAGGTGAATCCCGGGAAAGAGTGCCTTGTATATGGAGATATGATCAAAATGATGCTGGGGTGCATGATGATTCTTTCTGTATATTCTTTGGTTGAGACTGTTTTTTGGGCGTTAAATATTGACCAGACATTATTGTTGAGCGCTTTGATGTGTATTTCGCTTTTTGTGGATATTATTTATTACATGGTGGTCGCCGCAAGGCATAATCGTCTGTGAAAGGAAGGCATCTTTTTCAATGGAAAGATTGAAAAAGGTGCTTTTTTATGTTAGATACGAATTTAAAACTATTTTTTTTATAGGCATTTACTTTTTTGGAAAAAAGTTATAGTATTAGAAATCGTGTGAGTAGTGTATATGAAAATTCGAGGGTAATATTGGGACTGGAGGATAGAAAGGATTACATATGCGCGAAATAATCAATGATTTTAAGATTGCTGTGATGGAATTGCTGGATGAGCTGTTGGCAGCATAGCAAGAATAAATAAGGAATAAGAATGAACATGCCCTCATTTGTATGATTGATGTCTTGAAAATGAAAGATATACATCATTGGAATGGGGGCAATGGAATTCGACGAAGAAGGCAATATGATTTCCGTTGAGTGGAGATGGTACCACGCCATTGGCAGACTGTTACGACGAGATGACGGGACTCCGCTTTCTTATGTTGGTATGTTTGTAGATATAAATGACAAAAAGAACGGCATATAATCGGGAGTATAGTTGTGCAAAAGCATTGTATTTATATTATTGAAGATGATTCTGCCATTAATCATGGAATAGAATTGACGTTGGGAAATGATAAGTATCGATTCAAATCCTTTTATAGTTTGAAGGAAGTGGAACAGGTAAACGAGGCAGATCTTATTATCTTAGATATTAATCTTCCGGATGGCAGTGGACTGGATTTGTTAAAGCGCATTCGAAAAACGTCAAATGTTCCCATTTTGATTATTACGGCAAAT
The DNA here is from genome assembly GCA_024694625.1 of Lachnospiraceae bacterium. Classification (GTDB taxonomy): domain Bacteria; phylum Bacillota; class Clostridia; order Lachnospirales; family Lachnospiraceae; genus JAILEN01. The sequence continues at coordinate 12,096 of JAILJP010000064.1, forward strand.
GATTCAGAGATGGATGAGGTAACCGGTTTGAGTCTGGGGGCAGATGATTATGTGAAAAAACCATTTTCCCTTATGGCGTTGCGCTTGCGGGTACAGAAACTGCTGGATAAGAATCCGGCACAAGCTACCTTTGAAAAAAGGGGATTGGAATTTGATTTTGACAATTTAAAGTTTTATAAAAATGGTGAAGAGATTGATTTTAGTAAGACGGAGATTCGCCTTTTAAAATGTTTGGTGGAAAATGCGGGGACAACCCTTTCCAGAGAAAAGCTGATTGAATATGTCTGGCAGAATCAACAGTACGTGGATGAAAATGCCCTTACTGTTTCCATTAAAAGACTGCGTGACAAAATCGAAAGTGATGATTTGAAATTCATTCATACCGTATATGGAATTGGATATGTGTTCAAGTGGGAGTGAGTGGATGTTTAAAAGAAACGAGTATAAAATTCTAAATCAAATGCTTGATGATGCCATTAGCGGGGATTTTAAAGAATCAAAGTTTGATGAATCGGAATTATCAAAAATCCAGACAAAACTTCTTAGATATTTAAACAGTACAACCCTCACTGCAGAGAAACTTGGCAAAGAAAAAGCTCAAATCGAAGAATTGGTTACCAACATTTCCCATCAGGTGAAAACACCCTTAACCAATATTATGATGTATTCTGAACTCCTGTTAGAAAGTGCCACAGAGGAACAA
>JAILJP010000083.1 GCA_024694625.1 Lachnospiraceae bacterium
CGTGATTGCCAGAGGAGCCACCACTTACCTGGGCGACTGTGATTCTGACGGTCTATGTGTTCTTTCCAAAACATCCGATGACTATGACGATGTTATAATCATCATAAACAACAGTGAAGAAAGCTGTGTTGGAGACATCTCCTCCTTTATTACGGATGACGCTGAAATCACATATGAACTTTTGGCAAATGATGTCACCTCCCACGGAGAGCTAAAGGGCGGCGTTATAACTGTTCCACCTTATGGAATTATTGTGGTGAAATAACAAAACGAAAAAGGGGACACCGAATCATCATCGGCGCCCCCCTTTTTTGTTATCTTCTCTTTGCTATTTCGATGTTCTGCTCATCTATTTTTTCTTTTGAAAGTGGATACATTGTTGCAAAAATAATAGAACCCAATATTCCTAATACAGCAGGTGCGTAAACTACACAAAAGACTATTGCGCTATTTACCGTCTCCGACTGTGTTTTTGCGGCTGCCTCAAATCCAACTATGGCTAAGATATATCCTGGAATTGCTCCTCCAATACCCGTTGCACATTTTGTAACAAATGAATTTAATGCAGCAACTGCGCCTTGTGCCTTGATTCCCATATGGAGTTCCACATAATCCGTATTATCTGCCTGAATAGAATATGTAAGTGGCATGCAAATACCAGAACCCATTCCAGCCAATGCAGTTGTAAACATAACCAGAGGTATATTTCTTACATCAAACAGTCTAACTAAAGGTACAGCTGTTATAAGTAATAATGCAAACACAAACATTTTTTTCTTTCCAAACTTATTAATTAAAGGCATAGCAAGGATTGTAAATGGCGCAAGCGTTGCCAACTGTATCATTGATGCGATACTGAGTAATTTTAAATCCCCCAATACGTATTGGAAAAAAAGGTATTGGCTGTATTCAATATATATGTTCCAACATAGTAAGTTAATGCTGCCAAAAAGGTTACCCAGACAGGTTTTTGAGCGATAATTTTAAATAAATCCTTAAACTTGTAGGAGTCTGTTCCCTGCGACGCCTGTACTCTTTCCCGAATACCTAATGTTCCTACAACTGAAAATGTAATAATTATAATCGTTGCATATGTAACAAGCTTTAAATATCCTCCCGCGATGGTTGTATCTCCAATAATTAAAGGAGCAACAATATTCAAGCTAAAAACACCCGCCATATATGCAAACCCCTTGATTGAACTAAGAACATTACGTTCTTTCACATCTGAGGTCATTACTGGTAACATACTATTCAAAGAAATATCCATAACAGGGAATAAAATACCTATCAAAAGATATGTGATATATGCAATTACAAGTTTGCCACTTGTTGCCATATATGGTCCATAAAACATCAAAAAGAAATTGATTCCGCATGCAACTGACCCCAACATAAGGGTTGGTCTAAAATGCCCCATCTTAGTTGTTGGACCATGATCAATTAAAAATCCTACAATGGGATCATTTAATCCATCTAGAATCCTTGCAATAAGAAATAGTGTTGCACACGCTGCCGGATTTAATCCAACAATATTCGTATAAAAAATTAGTAAATATGAACCAAGTATAGTCTGAACAGGGATATTACCAATATTTGTAATGGCATATGCCATTTTCTCAACAATGCCTATTTTTTCCCTTCTTTTTTCCATTTTTTCTCCTTTATTATCCCTTTTATTGCTTAGCATTGAACACATTTTTCAAATGCTGTTCTTGTCTTTTTACTTTGTAATAACTGTTTTTCCGCTTCCCACGTTCATTTGTTCTCCATCCGGAAGAATAATCGTAGCTGTGGTATTACACGGTACTTCCACCTCCATACGGAATTCATCATTGCTTTTTTTCCAATCTACACTGATTTTTCCGTATTCACTCTCATAGGTTCTACGTGCCGAAGTGATTCTGGAATCCAAGATGGGTTTCACCATAAATTTTTTAAATCCCGGTTCCGTCGGAATAATTCCTGTAATGGTTCTAAACATCCAATCATCCACACAGCCAAATGCATAATGATTTAAGCTGACTGCCATAGGAGAACCATCCTCGTTTGTAGTGTGCCAACTTTCCCATATAGTGGTAGCCCCCTGCTCTACCTCATAGAGCCAAGATGGTGCTTCATTCTGAAATAGCAAGTCATAGGCCATATCCACCCGACCAATCTTACAAAGTGTATCTAGAATAATTGGAGTACCTAAAAATCCGGTATCTAATTTCATTCCGTTTTGTTCTATCTTCTCCACTATTGTTTTTGTAAAATGCTGTTTCAAATGTTCCGGAACCAAATCATAATAAATTGCCATGATATATGCTCCCATGTTTTCTACAAGCATTTTTCCTTCCGCCGTGATACACCCCTTGCAAAATGCTTCTATCATCTTGTTTTCCATATCTCGATAAAAAGATGCATCTTCTTTTTCATCCAACACTTCTGCAATATAAGCCATGTTTCTCATCGCAAGAATTCCATATATTTCAGGAACGTATAACAAGCTTTTTGAAAAAGCAGCAGTCATTGATGCAGTATCCGTCATACCACCTGTACTATCACTGGGAATCAACCATTCTCCATAGTGAAAGCCGGTATCCCAAAGATATTTTTCAACTTCCTTTGGCCGTTTCTTATCCCCCACTGTCGTTGACGCCGCCTGAATGATATATCCGCACCAACGTATCATTGTGTCATATTGTGCTTTTAAGATTTCCATGTTCCCGGTTTGTTTATACATAGCCAATGGGACCAAAATACACGCATCAGACCACCCTGCTATTCCAACCGGTCCTTTCATTCCATGTTTACCGAAGAAACTAAGAAGCTTCGTCGTCTTCTGATAGGTTAGATTATTTGGTACTACCATGGGTATTGCACCATTATCAGCCTGATCAGCTTTTACGCTTCTTAACCATCTAGTCAATAAATCTGTGGTATCCTCATTGAGCAAAGCTGTGGGCGCATAGACCCCTATGTCTCCGGTCCAGCCCGCCTTTTCTCTTTGCGGACAATCCGTCGGGATCGAAATCATATTTGCTTTTTGAGACCATCTGGTATTTTCATACAATCTGTTGATCCGCTTCTCACTACAGACAAAGGTTCCTAAGTTTTCCTTCCTAGTGGATATTGCCAGTGCTGTAAAATCGGAAGGCTCTACCTGTTCTAGTCCACTGATACGAATAAAACGAAATCCCTGGAAAGAGAAGTGTTCCGTATACTCATGTTCTTCTCCGTCTGCGATGTAAACCACCCTTTGCTCACAACCTTTTCCAACACCCCCGGAGCTTAAGATATTATTAAAATAATTTCCTTCCAAATCTGTTGTTTCAAAATGGTCAATCGTAATCTCCGTTCCTTTTTCCGCCCTAATTTTCATGCGTACTTTACCGGCAATGACTTGACCGAAATCAATTATATGCTCGCCTTTTGGAGACACATAATACTTTAAAGGTTGAAGTTCATCTACGACTTCCACCGGGTTACCCACCTGAGAGGCAAGTTGCTCATATCCAGACTTTTTATCCAACAAAACCGGAGTCCAATCCGTATCGTCATATTCCGGAGTATCCCAGCCCTTAATTTCTCTATTTGCGTCGTATTTTTCTCCAGAGAACAAATCAGAATGAACAATCGGTCCTTCGGCATATTTTTCACTTCCATCAGAAGCAACAATCTCGTGACTACCATCCGAATAACGCACTTCCAATTGATATAATATCCCATATCCGTCTTTTAAAGTTTTCTTGGACATGGTTGTCTCAGGGCAAAAATACCAACCATCTCCAACGTACATACCAATTGTATTTTCACCAGATTTTAATAAATTCGTCACATCATATGTTTGATAAAAAAGCAAAGAATCATAGCTTGAATACTCCGGAGCAAAATGCCTTTCATCAGAACGAGTTCCGTTAATAGAAAGTTCATATACACCGTGACATGTTGCATAGAGTTTTGCCTCTTTAATCTGTTCTTTTCCAAGAGTAAAATTTCTTCGAAATAACAAAGGCGCAGGTTGATTACCAAAGCCACTTTTCCTCTTCTTTCGAGGTGTAGACGTCACCCATTTTGCCTTCCACATGGACTGACTTAGTATTGCAGTTTCAAAATAGGAGCTCCCCGATGCCTCATTTTCATGATTGTCCCACACAGTAACCGACCAAATATACTTTGTATTTGATACAAGATCGTCTCCATCGTACACAATAAAAATTGACTGGTCACTCTCCACTTTTCCACTATCCCAAACTACAGCACCATCAAGCAATGATACTGTGATTTGATAAGCAGTTTGTAACACATCAGACTCGTCACTTTCGATTTTCCACGAAAAATACGGAGTTTGATCAATACCAATCGGTTTTTCAACATGCATAGTCTTTAGCGAATATACTTTCATCTCCATCCTCCTTTTATAATTATTGACTAATATTGCTATTTAAAATATATTATATTGGTATTGAATTATTAATAAATGCATTATGTTGCTTGTTTTATTGCATTATCTTGCTTTGGTTTATAGAGGGGGATTTATATGTTTGAACACCATCATCTCATTCACTATGATTTTCGGGAACACACACCTAATAATAAAAAGCAAATCATAGAAAAATACTATGACCCAGTCCTTATCCAATCTTACGAAGCGAATTCCCAAGAAGTCACTGAATCAATGGACAACGCCGATTTTTTAATCTCCGGTTCCACTGATGTTTTGCCTTTTTATCCCCAGACAGCGGAAGACCTTGCAAAATACATGTATGTCCAATCCTTTTCCTATATGAAATCTGACCATTCCTATTACACAAAACGATATGATTACAACTCATTTTTATTGTGTTTTACCCATGCAGGAAAAGGGCAATTGCAATATGAAGGCATGGAATACACCCTCTCAAGTGGCGATCTTTTTATTATTGATTGCCAAAAAAAGCATTCTTATAAAACCATTGGTCCCTCTTGGGAGCATAGCGATTTGCATGTTTCCGGTAAATTTTTGGGAATACTTTACGAAGAATATCTATCAGATAACAATGGATTATGTGTAAAAGAAAATGTTACCAATGTATATTTAGAAAAGCTGGACCATTTGCTTACCGCAGTTCAAATGCCATCAAAACACAGGGCTCTTGCTATTTCCAACCAAATTGAAAATCTTCTTGTTGCGATTATTCAATTGAATCCTGAAAAAGCTAGTTTTATATATGATGAAACCGAGCAAAGAATTATCTACTTAATTCAATTCTTGCAGCATCATTATGCTGAGGACTTAAGTCTCGATTTTCTTGCGGATTTTTCCGGGATCAGTAAGTATTACCTTACGCGTCTTTTCCATGAATACACTGGGTTTGCCCCCAACGAATACATCATTCAAATTCGAATGCAGCATGCCTCTTACTTGCTTTCTACAACAAACTTACCTATAAAAAGTATTGGTGCTATCGTCGGAATAGAAAATGAAGCTTATTTTTCACGGTTATTTAAAAAGCGTTATGGAGAAGCTCCCGGTGTCTACCGAAAAAAAAAGACGCCGAATCATCGGCGTCCTCATTCTTAAATTGACATCAAATCTCTGTACCAAGACAAGGATGACAAATATGCTTCATATACATCATTCATCTGAATATCAGCAAGTAACATGCGGCGGCTTACTTCCTGCCATGAAGCATCTTCATAGGCTTTCATAAAGGAAAGTACGTCAGCAAGCTTGCCCTCTTCTCTCAAAAGCGCATCTGCGATAGGCTTGGAAACGTTGATGTTTTCCAAAGCTTCCTCCATAGGCTTCTCTAAAATAATATCCAAAACTGAGAATAATCCCATTAAGAATAATTCCTGAGTCATACTTTCCATGTGGAAAATCGGTGCTAACATCTCTGCAAATCTGGCACGAATCATAGAAATACGTGTAATCTCACTAGGTCTGTCAGAGCAAAGCTCTTTTGTAACCGCAGTATTGATCCAACGTTTTAATTCTTCCTGACCAAGCATAGCTGCTGCATTTCGAACGGACTTGATACCGGAGTTAACGGTCATACGGTTTACGATCTTTAATAGTTCGATAACCAAAGCGGGATCTCTTCCGATGATGTCCGCTGCCGTAGTCAAATCAAAGTCCGGATTGTTTACCACTTTTAACAATTCCAAATAGGTCACTTTCAAAGGTGCCAACTGTTTATCCTGGGCATGCTTTGGAATACGGAAAAACTCACCTTCGTAGTAATCGAATCCACCGATTTTAACCAACTGCTCATACTCTTCCGGTGTAGCCACATCCACTGCACAAAGTTTTAAGTTCGGGAAAATGGTATGGAACAAACGTCTTGCCTTTTCAATATCCACACGATGATGATTCAAAAATACGTAATCCATCAAATCCATGATTGGCTTGTAATCGCCTACCTGATTCAAGGGAACACGACGAATGGCAAAACGGAATCCCTGACTCTTTAATACTTTAATTCGATCGATATACTGTTCCTTTGGTTCTACATACTGATCGATCAACAGTACAACCTTTTCCGGACGATTGGTCCCCTGCCCTTTCATGTCCGTAAAAAGAGAAACATTGGAAATGGGGATAAACACTTCACGATTATCCACTAATGTCTCAAGACCCATGTTCTGAATAACTTCTATACCTTCAACGCTCATGGCAGAATCCCATCTTCCGCTGCTACCTTTAATAGCATCACGAAGCAAGTCATCTCTTTGGGCGACGATGGAATATGCACGAACGATCATATTCTTGTCAAACATTGGTATTAAGGTTGCTAACATAATCTCCCTCCTGCATTTATACCTTACTACTGTTATAATAGCATAAAATCAAATCTGTTACGACCGATTTTATAAAAAAAACATATCTCCAATGCTTTGAAGATATGTTCGGAAATTATTTTGAATTTATTCTGCCATAGCAGTTTGGGGAAAGCGGAAAAACTTACGAAATCCGTCTTCGTAAATCCATGTATCTCCCGTTTCTCCTTTGTAAAAACGAAACGCCATCCCGTGTTCAGGCTGTTCTAACATAACATCCTTCATCTGGGTTTTTGCAGCTTCAATAATCTGATTTGCTTCTAACTGAATCCTAGATTCGTCTTTCATTAAAATTTACCTCTTATTACTATGACCCTTCTACTGGCCAGTTCTAATTCTCTCCACAATCCAGGAACCATTATACTCAGGTGTTGTATTTTTAGCAACCAGTTTTTACATATTTTTTTCATTTGTATGATTTCGTTAAATCACCTGCAAAAAGTCCGATACGTTTTTAGCAATATCACCATGAAAAATGGCGGATCCGGCGACAATAATATTTGCTCCCGCTTCTATAATATCTTCTACGTTTTCCAGATTAATACCACCGTCTACTTCAATGTCGGTCTTCAAGCCTTTTTGCTCCAACATACGGTACAAATCAGCAACTTTATCCCTGCAATAAGGGATAAAGGATTGTCCACCAAATCCGGGGTTTACCGTCATAATCAAAACCATGTCCACCTTTGGTAAGATGTATTCGATTTCAGAAAGTGGCGTAGACGGATTCAAAGCTACTCCCGCCATAACTTTTTCTGCTTTAATCATGTCAATAACCGCATCCAAATGATCTGTACTTTCCGCATGAACCGTAATAATATCCGCTCCCGCTTCTGCAAAGGCGTGAATATATCGTTCCGGCTTTTCAATCATAAGATGTACATCCAGCACGCAGTCGGTAATCTGTCGTACGGATTTCAACACCGGAATTCCAAAGGAAATGTTTTCTACAAACATTCCATCCATTACGTCAAAATGTATATACTCTGCTCCTGCTTCATCGGCCAGGCGAATATCTCTTTCCAGATTTGCGAAATCCGCAGATAAAATCGAAGGTGACAAACAACTCATATTGATACTCCCTTAGTATTTTTTACTGTTTTTCAGTTCCTCATAGAACAGCCGATAATTGTCATAACGACTTTCGGCAATCTTTCCCTCTTCAAAATCCCGCTTTACCCCACAGGACGGTTCATGAATGTGGGCACAACCGGAAAACTTGCAATCCAGTCTTCCATTTCTCATTTCCGGAAAAAGTTCATCCAACTCAGTACATTCCATTTCCGGCAAAAACAAAGAACCGAATCCCGGTGTATCCATAATAAAAGAAGTCTCATTTAATTGAATCAACTGGCTATGACGGGTGGTCTGCTTTCCGGAATCCATTTTTTTCATAATGTCATCCGTCTCCATTACCACTTCCGACTGCAGTTTATTAATAATGGAGGATTTCCCTACACCGGAAGGTCCCGCCACCGTAGTAAGTTTTCCCTCTAACACAGCAGAAATTTCCTCCAGTCCCTCTTCCTTTTTTATAGAAGAAAATATCACTGGGTATCCTGCCTTTTCATAGGCTTCCTTTACTTCATTTTTTTCTTCTTCCGAAACTAAATCCGTTTTGTTAAAACAAATCACCACAGGTAGGTTTCGGTATTCCATATTTACAAGAAAACGGTCCAACAATCCCAAATTAGGCTTGGGTTTTTTTAAGGCAAAAATCACCAGTGCCTGATCCACATTGGCTACCGGCGGTCGGCTTAGTTCCGAAGTCCTGGGATGTATTTCTTCCACATTTCCGGTTTTTTCCTCCTGGGAAATCACCTGGATATCCACTACATCCCCCACCAAAGGTTTGATTCCCTGGTTTCTAAACCCTCCTTTTGCCTTACATTCATAAATTCCGGATTCCACTACATAAACGTAGTAAAATCCGGAAATCCCCTTCACAATTCTTCCTGTTTTAATTTCTGTCATACCCTTTGCCTATTGTTTGGTAAACTTCACCGTTGAGCTGCTGCTGGCTTCAGAATTCAGTGTAGTCTCTCCGGTCTCTTCATTTTCCGTATACTCGTAATAGGTCAATGTACCTGTCTCAGTGGTAATACCGCTGGCAGAATATGAATTTCCGCTGGTTACATCCCCTTTGTAAACAACATTTCCGTTAGAATCTGTCAATTCCGCATATCCGGTAAGACTTGCCTTCCAAGTGTAGCTGTAATAAACCGCTTCTTTACCCTTGGAAATAACAATATCTACAGTACTTCCTGCATCTACATAGCTTCCTGCACTCTTGCTCTGGGAAATTACCTTTCCTTCTGCTACAGAATCACTGTATTCAGAAGTTACATTTCCCAAAGAAAGGCCTGAGAAGGAAAGTGCTGATGCAGCCCCATCCTGTGTCTGACCGCTCAAATCCGGTACCTTAACAGACTCAGTTCCCTGGCTTACCACCAAAGTAACAGTATCTCCTTTTTTACCGGTTCCGTTTCCTTCCGGTGTCTGGGAAATTACATTTCCTTCAGCTACATCTCGGTTGTATTCATAGTTTACGGTTACTTTAAATCCAGCATCCGTCAATGTGGTCTTGGCAGCGCTTTCTGTCATTCCTGTTACAGAAGGCACGGTAATATCGCCGGCTCCGGAACTAATGGTTACGCTAATGGTGGTATTGGCATCCACCTTTTCTCCTTCTTCCACACTCTGAGTCATAACCTGACCTTCTTCGTAAGTATCGGAAGAAGCGGTTCCTGCCTTTTTATATCCAAGACCAAGCTCTTTCAAAGCAGCTTTCGCCTCATCTTCGGTCATACCCAAAAGGTCAATCATCTCAACCTGTTCTGCAGTCACTTCCGTATCATCTTTGGTTTTGCTTCCAAACTTAAACCAGCCAAGGAAGGTTCCGATGAAATAGATCACCAAAACAACGATTAAAACCGCTACCACAATTCCCATAATACGGAAGGCTTTTTCCATCTTGGGATTTACCGGTTCGTCATCCTCTTCATCCTCATCCTCCTCGTCTGTTACTGCCTCCTTTACGGGAGTTGCAACGAGACCGGCCTCTTTTTGAATACGCTCGATTTCTTTATCGGTAATGACTCTGGTTTTATCTGCTTCATCTGCATCCACAATATTTACAAAGTCTTCATCAGGATTGACCAAAGCTTTTTTCAAATCGGTCAAAAGCTCTTCCATAGTGGCATAACGACGATCCTGGCTCTTCATCGTGGACTTCAAAATGATTTTTTCCAAACTAATGGGAGTGTTGGGAGCAATGGCACTGGGGTGAGGCATGTCAGACTGTAAATGCTGCAATGCAATAGCCACAGTGGTATCTCCATCATAAGGTACCCGTCCGGTAATCATTTCGTACATAACAATTCCCAAAGAATAAATATCACTTTGGAAACTTACATAACCGTTTCTTGCCTGTTCCGGAGAGGAATAGTGAACAGAACCCATAATGTCCGCATTGATGGTATTGGAAGAAGCGGCTCTGGCGATACCGAAATCCGTAACCTTTACCTTTCCCTCTTTGGAAATAATAATGTTCTGAGGTTTGATGTCTCGATGAACAATATTCTTTTTGTGAGCAGCCTCAATACCGCGGCCCACCTGAATGGCAATGGAAATCACCTCGTTGTAAGCAAGCTGACCTTTCTTTGAAATATAGGTCTTTAAGGTGATACCTTCCACATATTCCATAACGATGTAATACATTCCGTTTTCAGAACCTACATCGTAAATATTTACAATATTTGCATGTTCCAAACCTGCTGCAGCCTGAGCTTCCTGACGGAACTTTGCCACAAAAGTAGCATCCTCGTTAAACTCCTGCTTCAATACTTTTAAGGCCACTTCTCTGCCAAGAGAGTGATCCAGTGCTTTATAAACATCGGACATTCCACCGGTTCCGATTTTCTCGATAACCTCATATCTATCCGCTATATACGTACCGTTTTCAAACATTTCTATACCTCATCTGTAAAGGAATCGATCACTACTACCGTAATGTTATCTCTTCCGCCTTTTTCGTTTGCTGTCGTAACCAATAACTCCGCTTTTTGCTTTACCTTGTTATCAGAAAGAAGTATGTCACTAATCTCTTCATCGCTTAACATATTGGTAAGGCCATCCGTACACATCAGAATCTGATGTACATCGGAAATCGGAACATCAAAAAAGTCAACTTTTACTTCTTCTTCCGCTCCAACGGCACGGGTAATCTTATGCTTATCCGCGTGCTTTCGGGCAGCTTCTTTGGACAAACCACCGTTTCGAACAAGTTCCTCTACCACAGAGTGGTCTCTTGTTACCTGTCGAAGACCTTTGTCCTCCACAACATAAAGTCGACTGTCTCCCACATTCGCTATATACAAATGCTCTTCATACACCGTAGCTGCCACGAAGGTGGTACCCATGCCGGCTTTTGAAGCATCTGCTTTTGATTCTGTATAAAGTTTTTTGTTTGCAAATCGAATTGCTGAATCTAATGCCGGAATCGGTTCTGAAACATTCTTGCTTCGGATTTCTTCCAAAACGGTTTTGACTGCTGTCTCGGAAGCATATTCTCCGGCCCGGTGACCGCCCATTCCATCCGCTACCAGAAACAAATTCGCCAACACTCCTGTATCGGAATCAGAGGCAAACACATAATCCTGATTATTGGAACGGATTCGGCCCGTATCTGTAATGGCATAAAAAATCATGTCATCTGCGCCTTTCTATGAGTTCGGTTTTTCCATATGTCGGCGGCGAAGCTGACCGCAAGCGCCGTCAATATCCCGACCCATTTCCCTTCTAATGGTAACATTTATTCCGTATTTTTCAAGTTTATTTTTAAAGGCGAAAACCGCCTCTTTGCTTGATGATTTGTAGTCTCTTTCCTTAATTGGATTCACGGGAATCAGGTTGATGTGACAGTTTTTATGGGCAAAAAACGCCACCAACTCTTTCGCATCTTCCTCTCTGTCATTTTGTCCGGCAATCAAACTGTATTCGTAGCTCATTCGCCGTCCCGTCTCTTTAAAGTAGAAATCACAGGCCTCTAACACCTGAGAAATGTCATACTTGTTGGCGATAGGCATCAGTGCCTGGCGCTTCTTTTGTGAAGAAGCATGCAAAGACAACGCCAATGTAATCTGCAAATGCTCCTTTGCCAAATCATAGATGCGGGGCACAATCCCACAGGTAGAAACGGTAATGTTTCTCTGGGAAATATTCAAGCCCTTTTCATCTGTTAATAAAGCAATGAACTTCAAAAGGTTGTCATAATTGTCCAAGGGTTCTCCCGTTCCCATTACCACTACGTGGCTGACACGCTCACCGCTATGCTTTTGAATGGAATAAATCTGATCCAAAATCTCCGACGGGGTAAGATTTCGAAGCCATCCATCCAAGGTGGAAGCACAAAACCGACATCCCATTTTGCAGCCTACCTGAGAGGACACACATACGGAGATGCCGTGCTCATAACGCATCATAACACTTTCCACAAAGTTTCCGTCCCCCAGTTCAAAAAGGTATTTTCTGGTTCCATCCTCTTTGGATATCTGGCAGTCTCTTTGTTTTAAGCTGACAAACTCCGCCTCTTCTTTCAGTTTTTCTTTGAGGCTCTTGGGAAGGTTGTTCATTTCATCGTAATCTCTGGCCAAATGAACATGCATCCACTCATAGAGCTGCTTGGCACGAAATTTCTTTTCTCCCAAGGACTCCACAAAGGAGGTCAACTCTTCTGAATTTAAAGATTTAATATCTGTTTTTTCACTCATAGTTTTATTTCCAATTTAGTTTCGTTTGAAAAGGGCAATGAAGAATCCGTCGCTTTCCTGGGTTTTCGGAAAGATCTGTTCCATGGATTCCAAATCATAGTCATCAAAGGTATCCAAAAACCAACGGGCATTATCCTCGTTTTCTTCCTTATTAATGGTACAGGTAGAATACAAAAGTTTTCCTCCGGGCCGAACATAGGTGGCAGCGTTTTTTAAAATACTTCGCTGCAATTCTGCCAAAGAGGAAATATCCTCCGGCAAAACTCGATATTTAATCTCCGGCTTTTTCCCCAGGACGCCCAAACCGGAACAGGGCAAATCACAAATCACCACATCATAGGCTTCCTTTGCGTTTTCATCCAACACCGTGGCATCAAAGGCTTTTGCATCCACATTGGAAAGACCTGACCGCTGAATGTTTTCCAAAATGCGATCCACCTTTTCTTTGGAAAGGTCTCTGGCTTCCACGCTGCCGCCCTTTCCCATAGCTTCCAATTCACCGGCCATATGAAGGCTCTTTCCTCCCGGTGCAGCGCATACATCCAACACCTTTTCTCCCCCTTGTAACTTTGCCCGGTTGGTAACTTCCATGGAAGAAAGGTCCTGTACATAAAACAGTCCATCCTGAAAACTTTTTAGTTTTTCTAGGTAATCAAATCCACTGATGAAAAAGGCATAGGAAAGAGGCGTAGGGCGAAGGGTTACGCCTTCTTTTTCTAACGTTTCTTTTAATTGGTCAGGGGTAATTTTTGCCACATTGCAACGAATGGAAATCTCCCCTTTTCCACCAAAGCCTTCCAAAATTTCTTTTGTCTTTTCCTTGCCAAAATCCCCATCCCAAAGATCCAAAATCCACTGAGGACAGGAATAGGTCAAAGCCCTGTTCTTTTGGAATTTTGAAATAGGCTTTTCCTCCCGCAAAATAGAGCGCAAGATTCCGTTTACAAAACCGGACAGACCTGCCATTCCCCGCTTTTTGGAAAGTTTTACCGCCTCATTTACCACTGCAGACTCCGGTACGGAATCCATAAAATAAATCTGGTAAACACTCATACGAAGAATGTTTCGAATCACCGGCTTCATCTTTTTTACCTTGGTTTTGGAGTAGGAATTTAACACCTCATCCAAAAGCAATGCCTCTTCTATGGTACCGAGAGACAATCGGGTCACAAAGGCACGTTCATTTTTTTCCAAATACTGATACTTACTTAGTACATTTCCCAACACCTGATTGGAAAACCCACCTTTTTCCAGCACTTCCATAAGGACATCCAAAGACAGTGCCCGCAAATTCTCTTTTCCCATGTTCTTTCCTCACCAATTCCGATAAACGAGAAAATTAGCCCCAAATACTCAGGGCTAATTCTCTTTTTTATACTTCGTTTCCAAGGGTTTCTCCCACGGTAATTCCGTTACCGTGCAAGAAATCCGAAATTTCCATGCGACGCTTTCCTTCCAACTGAACTTCTTCCAATGAAAGGTATCCATCACCGGTCATCACCACCATCTGGCTGTCGTCTACATACACCACAGTTCCCGGAGCTGCTTGATCTGCCGGTCTTCCGTTGATGGTTTCATTTTTAATCAATCCCCGAATCAAAGGGGCTTCCGATGCTTTCCAGATCTTTAAGGTACGTCCGCCAAACTCCGTAAAGGTGGATGGCCAGGGATTTAACCCACGCACATATCGGCAAATCTCCTCTGCCGGTCTGGTAAAGTCAATTTTTCCAAGGTCCTTTTTTATCAGACCAACCTTGGTTGCTTTGGAGGCATCCTGTGGAACACGCTCCGCAACACCTTCTTCAATGGCAGTTAAGGCCATACAACAAAGGTTTCCTCCAACAACAGCTAATTTATCAAACAGGCTTCCTCCAGTTTCCTCAGCATCGATTTCCACCTTTTCCTGCATGATAATATCTCCGTCATCCAATCCTTCACCCATTTGCATAATGGTAACGCCGGTGTAGGCATCTCCGTTTAGGATGGACCACTGTATGGGGGCGGCACCGCGATATTTGGGAAGCAATGAAGCGTGAACGTTGATGCATCCATACTTCGGTACTTCCAAAAGTTCCTTTGGCAAAATCTGACCAAAGGCCGCAACAACGAAAATATCTGCATTGATTTCCTTTAATTCTGCGATTACTTCGGGATCTTTTACACTCTTAGGCTGATAAACCATGATACCCAATTCTTCAGCAGCCACCTTCACGTCAGGTGGTGTCATTTCGCCGCCTCTGCCCTTGGGACGATCCGGCTGGGTAACAGCCAAAACCACGTTATGTCCGGCTTCCACCAAGGCATGTAAAGTGCTTACGGCGAAATCCGGTGTTCCCATAAAAATTATATTCATATCTGCTTCCCCCTTGTATCCTTTGTCAAATCCATACCTAGTCCGTCTCTTCTGTCTCTTCTTCCTCTGCCAAATCCTCTGCTGTATAAAGAGGACCCTGAGCCAACTCGGTGTACATATGACCGTCGAGATGATCCAGCTCGTGGCAAATGGCTCTTGCCAAAAGTTCTTCTCCTTCGATTTCGTATTCATCCATGTTTTCATCGAAGAATTTTGCTTTTACGTAGTTGGGACGGGAAACGGTTCCGTATTTGCCGGGAAGGGACAAGCATCCTTCCGGTCCGGTCTGTTCTCCGTCGGTTTCCAAAATCGTAGGATTAATCATTACAATGGGACCTTCTCCCACATCGATTACTACGATTCTTTTCAAAACCCCCACCTGAGGTGCTGCAAGACCTACACCATCGTGCTCGTACATGGTCTCAAGCATATCATCAATCAAGGTCTTTACTCTTTCTGTAACTTCTTTTACTTCTCTGCAGGGTTTTTCCAAAATGGGATCACCCTGAATGCGAACTTCTCTTAATGCCATTTTTACCTCCAATTATTAAAAACCGTTCATAGGATTAAAATCAAAACTTACGTGAGCATTGCGATATTCATTGGATTCTAACAAAAGCTTTTCAATGCCGTCTTTGATTTTAATCAATCGGTTATAGTCCGTATCTCTTACATAGATGACTTTGCGGTAGATGTCTTTGATTTTGGCAATTCCCGCATCCTGGGGACCAAAAATCAGAAAACCGCGGTCTTGCTTTTTAATAAAATCTGTCAGCATCTTCGCCTTTGCATCCGCTTCGCCTTCTACTTCACCGGTAATTTGAATAGAAAGCATGTGGCAATAGGGCGGATAACTCATCAAAGTACGATAGGCACTTTCCATCTTATAGAAAGAATCGTAATCTTGATTTGCCGCAGTGGTAATACTATAGTGCTGTGGCTGATAGGTCTGAATAATCACCTGTCCGGGAATCTCTCCCCGTCCGGCCCGACCTGCTGCCTGTGTAATCATCTGAAATGTGCGTTCTGCCCCACGATAATCACTGACGTTTAAAGACATATCCGCTGCCAATATTCCCATAAGGGTAACCCCGGGAAAATCATGGCCTTTTACAATCATCTGAGTTCCAATCAAAACATCCGCCTCCCTGTTGGAAAAGGCATTTAGGATTTCCTGATGGGAATTCTTCCCTTTTGTGGTGTCCGCATCCATACGAAGGGTGCGCACCCCAGGGAATCGCTCCTGTACCACTTCTTCGATTTTTTCCGTGCCGGCGCGAAAGCCTCCAATATATTTGGAGCCGCAATCCGGACAAATCTTTGGATATACAGTCTCATATCCGCAGTAGTGACAGGTGAGCTTGCCGTTTTTATGCATACTTAAAGATACATCACAGTGAGGACATTTTATCACATGACCGCACGCCCTACAAGAAACGAAGCCCATAAGGCCACGGCGGTTGATAAAAAGCATCACCTGTTCTTTTCGTTTTAACGCCGCTTCCATCGCCTGCTGAAGACTTCTACTTAAAATGGAGCGGTTTCCATCCATCAACTCTTTGCGAAGATCCACAATCTCACAGGAAGGCAACGGACGTTTTTCCACACGGTTTTCCATGGTAAGAAGGGTATACTCCCCGCTTTTTGCCCGGGTAAAGCTTTCCACAGAGGGAGTCGCCGACCCTAAAACAATAGGCGCCTTTGCCATGGCTGCCCGCTGCACCGCCGTCTCTCTGGCATGATACCTTGGAATCTGCTCACTTTTATAGGAGTCGTCGTGTTCCTCATCCATAACAATCAGTCCCAAATTGGGAAAAGGAGTGAACAGCGCCGAACGGGGTCCTATCATAATCTGAATATCTCCCTTTTTCGCCCGCTCAAACTGGTCAAAGCGCTCTCCCGGTGACAATCTGGAATTCATAATGGAAACCACGTCTCCAAATCTTCTGTAAAAACGAACCAGTGTCTGATAGGTCAGAGAGATTTCCGGAATCAAAACAATGACCTGTTTCTTTTCCTTTAACACATGGTCAATCATCTCCAAGTAGACTTCCGTCTTTCCGGAACCAGTCACTCCATAGAGCAAATAAGGCTTTCGAATCCCTTGATTATAATCGTTGATAAATGTATCAACCACCCGCTGTTGCATAGGGTTTAAGGTATGTTGTACCCAATCTCCTTCCAACTTGTCCGTGGGTTTTCGAAATGCACGTTTTTCCGTAACACGCACATAACCTGCCTTTTCAAAATCCCGAATTACAGAGGTAGGTACATTTAATTTCTTTGTGACCGCCTCCCAGGGAAGTTCCTTATCTTCCATGAGGGCGGAAAGTAAACGTTCTTTGGCAACGGAATGATTCTTTCTTGCAATCAAATCCGTAAATATATCTTTGGCCTGCTTTTCATCCAAAAGCAGGGTGATTTCCTTTTTCTTAAGGACATTTTCCTTTTTCTTAATGGGAAGCACCGTCTTTAAGGCCTGATTCATAGTGCCCCCATAATGGCCTTTCATCCAGGCCGCTAAGGCAATAAGTTGATCCTCTATGGCATTGGCATCCTTTACTACCTTGCTGATGGGTTTTATCTTTGTAGGATCCCAATTAGGTTCTTCCGTAATATTCACCACATAGCCTGTAATGCGGCGTCCCTCGCCTTTTCCGAAAGACACCTCCACACGGGAGCCAATGAACACCTCCCCCGCCAACTCCGAAGGAATCTCATATTGAAAGGTTTTATCCAGTTTTTCATGTGAAATATCGATAATAATATCCGCATATATTTTACTCATATGTTTATTATCTGCGTTTCCCCTGGTTTTTGCAAGTTTGCTCCCTTAGAAAGGCTTCTATCTCTTCATAGCGCTTTTCCATGGCATGGTGGGCCGAATGAGGCACCCAGTTTCCCCTGTGATGGTGGGTGGTAAAGCTATCCTTTGTTTTGTAGATAATCCCGGTATCAAAGCTTTTTCCCGTCAAAACTTCAAAGGGATATATCGTAATATCCTCCACCATTTGAAATCCCCCGTTTTTTACCAAACCATGTTTTTCAATAACTTGGGTATAGCGAACCGGGCAGGTGGAGTTGTCCCAGCTGCCGTCCTCCTTAAAATAAGGGCGGTTTTCGTAGCTTTTACAGATTTCATCCAATAATTTGTTTCCCTTTTTGGCACCCATACCGGAGCCACATTCAATACGCTCCATGGACTCAAAGCCCATATAAGCGTCGTTGTATAAAAGTTCATCAATAGGACGAAGCATCTCCACATCCAAATCCATGTATACCCCGCCAAATCGACGCAAAACGTCAGCTCTGGCATAATCCGATGCAAATGCCCAGTTTTTTTCTGAAACTGCCTGTTGAAAAAAAAGGCATTCACCGGGATGATAACTTTCCAAATTCCAGATTTTGATTTCAAAATCCGGAGCATAGGTTTTCCAGGTATTGAGGCACATTTCATATTTGGGAGGTAGCCCTTCTTCCGAAAACCAAAAGGTATGAATCACCTTTGGAATCACAGGCCTTTCGTTTTTACGAAAATAAATTGGCGGCTTTTTTGCCGCCAACATCAACTTGTCTTCATATAACGCCTCCAAATAAAGAGCAGGAATGGCTTTCATATCCTTCCACTTGGGGTTTCTTTGAATCTGGGTGCAAATCTCATTGTAGCCCTTTACCGCTACCAAAATCACCACGTCTTTCGCAAATGAAAAGGAATCCTTTTTAAGCTCCAGCAAAGAATCCAATTCTTCCTTTCCCTCTACCACGCCTTCCAAATTGGAAATCAATCCGCTCTCTTTCAAAAAAGGCTCTGTAATATTCCGATAATGTTTGCCTTTTCCCCAGCAAATCATTCTCTTTGTTTTTAAATCTTCAAATAAAGACTCTAACTGTTGTAACTCCATGAATTGGTTCTTTTGCTGTTATCTTAGCGAAGGAAACCTGCTACGATTTGCTCTTCCGCTTCTTCTTCTGTCAGACCTAAAGTCATAAGTTTTGTTAACTGATCTCCGGCAATCTTTCCGATAGCTGCTTCGTGAATCAATGCTGCATCCACATTTTTTGCATCCAGCTTGGGGATGGCTACTACATGGGCATTTCCCATAATAATAGCATCGCAGGCGGCATGGCCATTGCAGGCGGTATTTCCTTCAATGGACACTTCAAAAAT
Source organism: Lachnospiraceae bacterium (assembly GCA_024694625.1). Lineage (GTDB taxonomy): Bacteria > Bacillota > Clostridia > Lachnospirales > Lachnospiraceae > JAILEN01. The sequence continues at coordinate 19,100 of JAILJP010000083.1, forward strand.
CTGCTCGGAATCATCCTTTGCCACAGAACGGGATACCACGTCCGCACTGGAGCCTTCTCCGTTAAGAATTACCTTGTAATCGGAGGTAGCCTTTTGTTCACCGTGAGTCATCAATGCTTCATGAATCAGTAAAGTGGCACCGGCTTTTAATTCTGCCAGGTTGGTACGAAGGGTAGAATCCACACCTTTAATCTGTACCATTTCCATTTCCACATAACTGTCTTCGTCCTGATACACGTTGGTTACGGGATTTAAGATACGGGAACCTTTTCCGTCACCCTCACCATAGTGTTTTTCTACGTATTTCACTTTGGCACCCTTCTTTACATGGAAGGTATGGATTCCATCATGCTGAGAATCCTGGTCACCGCAGTTGGAGATTCCGCATCCTGCTACAATGGTAACATCTGCATCTTCACCGATATAAAAATCATTGTAAACCATATCCTTTAATCCGCTCTCTGTGAGAACCACCGGGATATGTACGCTTTCTCCCTTTGTTCCGGGTTTGATAATAATATCAATTCCCGGTTTATCTTCTTTCGTTACAATATCAATATTTGCCGTAGTACTTCTAGCAGCACTGGCACCGTTTGCACGGATGTTGTAGGCACCCTGGGGAATTCCATCCAGATCGGCAACCTCATGTAGAATATTCTTCTGAATTGCATCCAAAGCCATTACCGATCACCTCCTAATTTTTCACAGGCAATATTTGCTGCAGCTGACGTTCCAAGCAATCCCGGAAGGATTTCCTCCTTCGGTCCCTGCTTTTTCACTTGACCGTTTTCAATCACAACAATTTCGTCTGCGATATTTAAGATACGCTCCTGATGGGAAATCACCATAATGGTACCCTTCACAGTTTCACGCATATTTTCAAATACTTTAATTAAGTTCTGGAAGCTCCATAAATCAATACCAGCCTCCGGCTCATCGAAAATAGAAAGCTTTGTTCCGCGGGCTAAAACCGTAGCGATTTCAATACGCTTTAACTCACCACCTGACAAGGAACTGTTTACTTCACGCTCCACATAATCCTTTGCACAAAGTCCTACCTTTGACAAATACTCACAAGCTGCGGCAATGGAAATATTTTCACCGCTTGCCAAACGAAGAAGGTCGATTACCCGAATTCCCTTAAAATGAACCGGTGCCTGAAAAGCAAAGCTAACACCCCGTTTTGCACGCTCCGTAATATTTAATTTGGAAATATCCTCTCCGTCCAAAACAATGCTTCCGGATGTGAGCTGATTTACACCCATAATCAATTTAGCCAATGTGGATTTTCCGCCACCGTTGGGTCCTGTAATAACAATGAATTTGCCGTCCTCTACTGTAAGGTTCAAGTGGTCGATGATTTCTTTTGTAGCATCATTTTCATCATCCACCTGATAGCAAAGATTTTTAATTTTTAACATATCGTATAAACTCCTAACTAAAATCTACACCATCCTATATTAACATGAAATGAGAAAAATATAAGTATTTATTTATAAACAAATTAATTAAATTGTATAAAATCGAATTCGCTTAATATAAAATAAACAGGAGCACCTGAAAAGATGCCCCTGCCTAATAATATGTCTCCCCTTGCTACGACTATAAATCGAACTCGGAAACCACAGCCTGCAATTCCTGTGCATTTTCTGCCAACTTGTCAGATGCCTCGGCAACTTCGTTGGAAGATGCGGTTTGCTGCTGAGATGCTGCGGAAACATTTTGTGTTTCGTCTGCAACACTGGTACTCATATTTTCAATCTTTTGAATGTTTTCAACGATGGTGTCCGTTCCTGCAGAAAGCTGATTCAAAATCTCACTCATGCGGTTGGACTGTTCGGAAATGGAATAAACCATGTCCACAATATTGCTAAAGGTGGTTCCTGCCTCATTAACGGTTTCCGTACCTACCACAACATTTTCTGCACCACTCTTCATTGCTTCCACAGCTTCTTCGGATTTCTTCATAATATCCGCAATCAAAGTGGTAATATTTTGCGCTGCTCCGTTGGACTCATCCGCAAGTTTGGAAATTTCACTGGCAACAACTGCAAATCCTTTTCCCATTTCACCGGCACGAGCCGCCTCAATGGATGCATTTAAAGAAAGCAAATTCGTCTGACTTGCGATTTCGGAAATCGTATCTGCAAAGGTCTCAATATTCTTCAGCTGTTCACCAAGATTTGCAACTACGCCTGCACTGTTTTCCACAGATTCTTTGATGGTGCTCATCATATTGGTAGCATTTGTCATATCGGAAGCACCCTTTGTAGCCGCGTCGTTGGTCTCTTCAATCATCTCAGTGGTTCGGCTGATTGCATGCTTAAACTCTTCCATATTATCAACGAACTGTCTGGTCTCATCGCTGGCCCCTTCCACAGCTTCAATCTGAACACTGCAGGATCCTGCTACGTTGGTACAAGAGTTTGCTACCATTTCACTTGCCTCTGCTGACTGTGCTGCACTGGCGGTCAACTCTTCAGAAGCGGAAGCCACATAAGAAGTGGTATCACAGATCTTAATCATCAAGTCTCTGATATTCTTATGCATGATTTCAAGGGCTGTGGCAATCTGTCCAATTTCGTTGTTTCTGGCTTTCAAAACGGTAACCTTTTTCATGTCTTCATTGTCACTGAAGTCACTGTTGGACATTCGTGTCAACTGACCGGTAACCAGAATAATCGGCTGGGTAATCTTTTTGCCCATATAAACCGCAATCAAAACACCGATGATAATCAAAACCACAACTACAATCAGAGACTGTACTACACTTTTCACCAACGCTGCGTGAGCATGGGATTCATATTCTGCTGCCAATGTATCGATATAATCAACCCATACGCCGGTACCCATTACCCAGTCAAAAGGTTCATAATAAGCTGTGTAGTTAATCTTTGGCAAAGGTTCGGTCTCATCCGGTTTTGCAAACATCAAATTGGTGTATCCACCGCCTTCTTGCATACCGTTGGCAATCATCTCCTGGATGAAATAGGTTCCGTTTGGATCAACGGAATCCCATCTGGATTCACCCTCGGTATCTCTGCCTAAAAGCACAACGTTGATACCTTTGGAAGTATCTACCCAAAAATAACCGTCTCCGTCGTTATATCTCAATTCACGTATAATATCCGCAGATTGCTTTTGCGCCTCTTCTAAGGTCATCTCTCCGGCCTGATATCTGCCATACATCACTTCACAGATACTCATGGCCTCCTGAGTCTCATTTTTCAACTCAGCTTTGATGTCTTCCAACAATCTGGACTTATACGCCTCTGTTTGTTCTGCGTTGTTCGTAACAGTACTGTAGATGGAAAATCCCTCAATCATAACTGCGGTAATAATCACTGCAAGTAGGATAGAACCTACAATAGCTGTCATCAACGACCCCTGTTTCCTTTTCATATCTTTCTCCTCCTGTGAATATGGTCTACCACGTATGATAAATTGTACAACACTTTTTCGAGAAAAGATACTGTTTTCAGTTATTTTTAGCAATAATATTTAATTTTGTAGTGCATTACTGTTCATTTTGTCTATGAAAGCCTTTCTCAATGAATACTTTGGGGAGGACGAACTGTTTACCTTGCAAATTATTTTGTCAAGATTTGGCTAGTTTTTCATCGCAAATGACAAGCACGTTTATCCTTTCGGCTCTATAATGCAATTGTAAACAAAAAAAGCAAACACGAAAGGAGATTACAGTTATGAAGAACATTTTCAAAGCAGCATGGGAAGAATATGTTGAGTTTGTAGGAAAATACGGACAGTACATGAGATAAGATGCCTCCCTTATGGGATGCAAATATCGACTACAATTAATCCCAAAAATAAGGGAAGGTATCTGAATAAATCAGATACCTTCTTTTTTTATTTCTCATAAAATAAAGATTTTTCAATTATTGATGTCCGTTCAAAGCCGAAATGGTATTTCGAGCCTCCTGGTTTTTGGTCATAATAAAACTACGAATATCTTCTTCCTCTTGTTCTGTAATACCATCTGCATAACAAAGTGACATACCTGCTTCCAGAAACAAATCAATCACCGAATCCACAAAAGAAGTTTTCCTTCCCATTTTTTCAAACAAGAAATCTAAACATATTGCAATTTTAAAACTCGAGATAGAACTCTTTTCATATTGTTCTCTTTTCTCAGGAGTTCCCCAACCTTCCTCCTGAAGCAAAAACATATAAGTTCCATGACTGTAGTTTTTATCCATTATGGTGTTCATAAAATCTACTTCCTGCTGGCTTAATCTTCCATCTGTAGCAGCAAGATAACTACAAAAAAGTCGAACATCTAAATCAAACTGATCGCAGAAAGATTCTCCCTGGTCCACTTTTACCGGGACCTTATCTCCAATCATAGATTCAGCTTCAGCCAATCCACTCTTATAGTTTCTAAATCTTTTTCTTAATTCTTCTGGTAACATACTTTTCCCCCTTTTGTTTTTTTAATTGTATTTCTTCACGAAAGCATGTGCAAGTAGTTGCGCATAACTTTCGTAGTTTAAGAATTAAATATTCATGGCTACTTCGTAGGCTCTCCAGATTACAGTACGAAGATTTCCAATTCCGTTGCAGTCTCCTACCAATTCCACATTGGAAGGCTTGTTCTTGGCATCCACAATGGGAGCTGGAATATATCCGGCAGAGCTGATGATAGAATCACAGGAGATTTCAATCTCCTTCCCTTCTTTTACGCAAACGATGCCATTGTCGGTCACTTCTTTTAAGCTGGTTTCCAAATAAACCGGAATCTTATGAAGTTCAAACCATTCGCGAAGGTAAGAACTGTTGGCAAGACAAACTCCCTTTTGAGAAACCAGATCATCCTTCATCTCTACAATAATCGGTTTCTTTCCAAGAAGGGCCAATTCATAAGCAATTTCACTTCCTGTCAAACCACCACCAATTACGGCAACGGTCTCACCCACCTCTTTTCCGGTTAAGAATTCGCAGGCTTCAATCATTTTTTCATGACCGGGTACATTGCGAAGTACTCTTGCGGTGGAACCTGTAGCAACCACAATGGGACTGTTTCCAAAGGAAGACAAATCTTTTACTTCAGCGTTGAAGTGAATTTCAATCTCCATCTCTTCCATCTTTCGGATGTACCAGGCCAAAAGTTCTCGAAGTTTTCCTTTGTAGGATTCTGCACTGGCAGCAATAAAAGTGCCGCCCAAGCGGTCAGTTTTTTCATAGATTACCGGCTCATGACCACGAAGTTTTAGAACACGGGCGGTTTCCATTCCACCAATACCGCCACCGATAATGATGACCTTTTTCGGAGAAGATGTCTTTTCAATATAATGCTTCTCCTTTTGCATGGTTTCCGCATTTACGGCACAGCGAGCCAAATGAAGACTGTCGCTTAATTCCTGATCATTGGGAACACCCTTGTAATGACACATATTAAAACATCCGCTGTGACACAAAATACAGGGACGAATATCCTCTTCTTTATCATTCATCAGTTTGGTTACCCACTGGGTATCCGCCAAAAATCTGCGGGCAAATCCGGCACCGTCAATCTCACCTTTTGCAATGGACTCCGCAGCCACTTCCGGATCCATTCTACCGGCACAAACCACAGGAATATCCACATACTGCTTCAAATTCTTTACATCCTCCAAATTGCAGTTTTCCGGCATGTAAATCGGGGGATGTGCCCAATACCAGGCATCGTAGGTTCCGTTGTCGCAGTTTAACATGTCATAGCCTGCATCCTGCAGATATTTAGCTGCACGCTTGGACTCTTCAAAGTCACGTCCCACTTCTTTATAATCTTCTCCGGGAAGAGCTCCCTTTCTGAAATCCTTGGTTTTGGAAATCACACTATAGCGCAAAGAAACGGGGAAGTCTTTTCCACAAGTCTTTTTGATTTGTCGAACAATTTCCACAGCAAAACGATACTTGTTTTCAAAGGATCCGCCGTATTCATCATCACGCTTATTGACGTAATCCAGAGTGAACTGATCCAACAAATAGCCTTCGTGAACCGCATGCACTTCCACTCCGTCTACGCCTGCTTCTTTTAAAAGTCTGGCTGTTTCACCAAAGGCATGAACGAACTCGTGGATTTCCTCCACCGTAAGAGCACGGGAAGGAATCTTGTCAGACCAGCGGTTTGGAGAAGGGCTGGCAGATGCTGTAATCTTATCCAAATCCATAACCGGCTTTGACAAAACACGTAAGACAGGATTTGTGTACAAGGTTTCCATCATGGGACTTACTGTAAAGGAGCGACCAAATCCCGCAGTCAACTGTACAAACAGCTTTGCTCCCGTTTCATGAAACTTTGGCATCCACTCTGCCAAGTCACGATACATTTTTTTATTCTTGTGAAGCCACTGGCCAAACATGGGGTTGTACACCGGCTGACATCCCGGCAAAACTAAGCCTGCATTGTTCTTTGCCACTTCCAAAATAAAATCCGCACCGGCCTTATCGAAATGGTTTTTTTCCATCCATCCGAAAAGGTCCGTTCCTCCCATGGAAGTAAGCACGATTCTGTTTTTGATTTCTACATTTCCAATGTTCCAAGGTGTAAACAAAGGCTCCAATTTTTGATTCATCAATTTTTCCTCAACTTTTTATACTTTCTATTGATTTCTATTTGTCATTCGTTTTCGACTCTTTTTTCTTGTTATTAACTATTTCGAAATCCTAAATTTCCATCCTTAAAATGCATATTTTCCTTGCGATACCCATTGTCGCTTCTGCCGATATTTGTGGCAGGGGCAGGGAAATACACATCTCCCACAGAGGTACCCTCCACCTTTAGATAGGCATCCTGCCAGATGGAAAGTTCTTCTCCGTATACGATTTTTGCAGAAGCCTCCTTGGGCATTTTTTCCCGTTCCCACAAATCCGTACATTCATGCAACCAATAACCGCCACGGGTCAAAGAGCCGGTCACGGTATAGCTTCCACCTTCTGTCATCTGCTTCTTTAAAGCATTTAAGATTCCGGCGCACAAAATCATACCCGGAATGTAATCCAAAGGAACTCCATTTAGATTTACCGGTGCATCCATAGATCCGTTTCGCACACTTAAGCCTGTAATGTCCTCTGCGCAAGGAGCCCAGCCGGGACGCGTTGACCAAACCGTATCGGAAAAGCACATCAAACTTCCGTAAATTACGTTGGGATTTAAGGTGTGAATATCTTTTTGGGAAAGAGCGAATTTGTCCAGTGCTCCTCTTTGGTAAGAGCAGATTACCACATCCGCTTCCTTTACCAATTCCTTTGCCCGCTCCAGTTCTTCTTTTTTATTGAAATCCAACTGAATGCTGTTTTTGCCGGCCCATCCGTCCAACTCCAGCATTGCCTGTTCCTGATGGATGAAATCTCCACGGCGAATCATCAACACATCTGCTCCGGCTTCCGCCAAAAGTCGGGTACAGGCCGGTCCGGCAATGATATGTGTCAAATCCAAAACCTTAACGCCGGACAAAGGTCCCTTTTTCTTGTCATAGGTACCAAAGTCTTTTTTCGGCGTATCAGCTTCCTTCGTCAAGCGAAACAGCGGCATATCGCAAACAGCTTTTCCCACTTCTGTTTCTTCCCACTCTTTTCTGGAGCGAAGCATACAACCGCAGGCCCCGTTTTCAAAAGTCTTTTCCTCCAGTTCCAAAGCATCCCACTTTGCAACCGCTTTTGCTGTGGTCTTTTTATCAAAGGGCAGTGAGCCAAAGACAAACTTATCCGGGTCCTTTTCAATACCAAGGGTCTCCATCATAATCTTCTTTTGGGATTCATAATAAACGTGGGCAGAAAAGCTTCGTCCGTCTTTTGTGCCATATTTGTAAAAAGAACCGTTTAGCGCATTGTCCACGCGGATGGCGGAATCATATCGTGACTGCACAAAGTCCTTATTTCCTTCATAAGCACTCATATAAAGTCGGATGACCTGAAGCCCTGCCAATGCCACATCGCAAAGGACTGCCTCCGGCACATCCTGATTTCGCAGAGTGGCAATATCCTGGGTCAATGCCGCATCCAAAGCCAAAATCGCTGCCGCCGGTCCGGTCTGCAACACCTTTTCCTCTTCAAACAAACGCTTCACCGCTTTTTTTCGAAGGGATAAAAGCACCAGCTTCAACACTCCCGGGAAGGGATTGTGATGATAGCACGCCGAACGAATCATCTGCTCCCGGTTTTCCGACAAATTAAAAAGCACCTCGCACTGCGGATGTATATCGAGTTTTTTCGTCAAATCCTCGTAACAAGCCACAGCCTGAGCTGCTTTTTCTTCCATAATCTTATTCATTTTTGTCCCCCATTTCCTCAAAAAATTTATATCCCCGTTGCGATAAAAATGTTGATTAACCGGCGGTATTAATTCATAGTCATTGACCGGTGTAAATCATCAAAACACAACGAGGATATTATAACATATTTCCTGTGAATTATTTAGGTGAGATATGTATTATAAACTACATGAAAGATGCATGGGGTTACATGGAGTTATATGGAGTTACATAGAGTTACTTGGAGTTACTTTGGAATTCAATATGGGCTTTGAAATTGCTTCCGGGCTAAAATCCAAGAAACTTACCTTTTCAGCCCGGAGATTTTTCACTTTTTGAGGTTTTTCGGGCATTTTCTCCCTTATTCCATCAAAAAAGCCCGGTGCTAGCCTATTGAAAGCAAGTTGAGTGTAATCAAACCGGGCAGGAAACTACAAGAATTCAAAAAAAGCCCGGGAAATATTGATTATCGCAAGAGCGAACTATATGAACAAATCAAACAAAGAAAAAACAAAGCCAGCGTCTTACAACGGTAACCATTCTAATACCTTCTTGATCTGTCTATCCCAAAAATCCCAATCATGTCCGTAATCTTCTTCATCCCAATTGACTTCAATACCATTTTTCATCAACATATCTCGAAATTGAATATTTGACGGTAACAAATCATCTTGTGTTCCACACGCCATGTAAACCTTTGGAATCTGGCGCTTTTCATCCAGCATTTTTTCCACTGCTACCCAAGGATTCTTATCTGATTCCGCAGCCTCTTTTAGATTGTCAAAAAGACCGATATTTGCTTCCTCCGATATATCCTCAAAAATATGGAGAGCCGAAGACAACCCAGCCACATAGCCAAATGTCTCCGAAAAAACAATTCCGTTACGAAGTGCACCATAGCCACCCATGGAAATACCTGCTATAAAGGTATCCTCTCTCTTTTCCGAAAGTGGAAACATCCGCCTGGTCACTTCCACCAATTCTTCACCTATAAAGCTTTCATAATCATTCCATGGAGTTCTTGAATTAAAATAAAAAGAATTGTCACCAGATGGCATAACTACAGCCAAGTTCTTTTCTTCTGCCCACTTTTGAATCCGAGTCTGACTCACCCAATCCGTATAATTGCCCAATAATCCATGCAACAAATACAGCGTTTTATACTTACGTTCCTTCCCGTTCAAATAGCTATTGCTATCCGCATCAAAACGATCCACTGGGAGAATTACATTAAGCGGAACAATTCGAAACAATGATTTAGATGCATAGTTAACTTGTATTAATGCCATTTTTCTTTCCCCCTAAACAAAACGAAACAAACACCTTTTTTATTCTAACATTTTTTGTCATTTGACACTATGGGATATTCATCTAAACAATTTAGTTCTTCTGGGCATTTGTGCTGCTTCCGGGCTAAAATCCAAGAAACTTCCCTTTTCAGCCCGGAGATTTTAAACTTTTCGGATTTTTCCGGCCATTTTCTCCCTTATTCCATCAAAAACGCCCGGTGCTAGCCTATAGAAAGCAAGTTGGGTGCAATTATACCGGGCAAAAAACTACAAGAATTCAAAAAACAGCCCGGAAGTATAGAATTTTCTAAATAAAATGAGGAAAAATGTGGGACATAGGGGACGGTTCTTTTGTCTTCACTGATTAAAGATGAAGACAAAAGAACCGTCCCCTATGTCCCAAACAACCGTCCCCCTGTCCCACTATGCTATCGCTTTTATTACTGATACCAATCCAACGATTGCCAAAATCGGAATTGCAATATAGAATAATCCACTAAATAAAAATCCTAAAATCAATAATGGCAAAAATACCAGTGTCACTAAAACTTTTGCAAGTCCCCATGCCATTTGAAATGCCACACCTATTAAATTTCCAAAAATAGCAATCATAAAAATTAAAACAATAATCGTTAACATAATTTTTCTCCTTTCTATCTACAACTCTATAATCTACTACATAACTCTGCACGAATCTGTTTTACCCGGCGAATTGCCTCGTCACACTGTTCTCTTGCTTCGGCAATCTGTGTCTGGGCTACAATATCCATTAAAATACCATCAAATATAAAATCTGCAAATGTAATCAGTTCATTAATATGAATAGAACTGTATCCGGAAACATCTCGTAGTTCCTTGCTGAACTTTTGAAGAGCATATTTTGCTTCTTGAATCTCCCGTTCTGCATCATTCATTCTTCCATACTTGAAGAGCCCTGTCAGCAAACCACCACCAAGGATATCTACAATTCCCCAGTTACTGGCTTTGTTTAAATAAACCTTTGCTGATTCCAAATGATGTAATGCATTGTCTGCCTCATAAATCGCTTCACGTATTTCTTTCGTTTCTAAATCAGTCATAATCTTTCTCCTTTAATCTGTTTCTCCTCAGCCACAGCTTTTATCCTCTCCCCTCGAAAAGTGGATGCATCATAGATTCCAATGCGCTGCGCAGATGCTTCATGAAGTTCCATTTCCTTTAAAAGTCTGCATAAAAACATTCTTTTCTCAACAGGCATCTTCCCACCATCTTTCCAGCTTTTGTTAATCACATTTTACCGATTCTATCCCCGGGATTAAATCACATATTTTATAGATTAAACACTTCTATTTTGCTGTTTTAGAAAAATAGGACTATAATAACTTTCGTAATATATTTTAAAACATAATGATATAAACAAAGAATAGAGGCGACTGTCTATCTAATTCAGATAATCAGGAGATTTCTATTTAAAAAAATACTGCATTTAATATTCAGGGAGAATAAATATGGGACGAAAATCCGTAAGGGAAAACAAAAATGAATATCAATTAGCCAGAGAGGAAGCGAATCTTACCAGAGCTCAAGCCGCAGAGCTGATGCAGTTTGTATCTGAAAGCAGAATTGAAAAAATAGAAAGCGAAAAATCCGAGCCTCATCCGGATGAAATTCTCGCTATGGCAGATGCCTACAAAAAGCCTGCCCTTTGCAACTTTTACTGCTCTACCAAATGTCCGCTGGGTCAGGAGTATATCCCTCACGTAGAGGTAAAGGACCTTTCACAAATCACACTGGAAATGCTTGCCACACTCAACAATTTAAATAAAGAAAAAGATCGTATGATAGAAATCACAGCTGACGGAGTTATTTCCGAAGATGAAATGGAAGATTTTACCCGTATCAAAAACCAGCTGTCACAGATTGCCATGACCGCTGATTCGCTGCAATTATGGATTGAAAACACCCTGGTGGGGACATAGGGGACGGTTCTTTTGTCTTCATCTTTGAGTGAAGACAAAAGAACCGTCCCCCTGTCCCTAAGAAACCATACTTAAGAACCTCCGGTGAATTCTGTCATCTCCTCCCAGTTCCGGGTGAAACGCCAGTCCAATCTGATTCTCATACCGGACTGCCACGATTTTATCATCCACCTTTGCCAATACTTCCGCTTCACCGGCATCTTCAATATAAGGCGCCCGGATAAACTTCATTTCAAAATCTCCTATCCCTTGCACATACTCCCGTTTGCTGAAACTCCCAAGCTGTCTGCCGTAGGCATTTCTTTTTACCTTTACCGGAAGAGTCCCAAAATACACATTTTGATCATTTGAGATTTCTTTCGCCAAAAGAATGAGTCCGGCACAGGTGGACAGTGTAGGGAGACCGCCTTTAATCAGCTTTTTCAACTCCTCAAACATATCCAAATCTCGCAACAGCTTTCCCTGAACCGTACTCTCTCCACCGGGCAGCACCAATCCATCCAAATCCTTCATATCCTTTTTTTGTCTTAATTCCACACATTCTGCGCCCAGAGATTCCAGAACCTTTTTGTGTTCCCAAAAAGCTCCCTGCACAGCCAATATTCCAATCCTCAATTCCATACTCCTTTTAATAATCTTTCCCAGATAAATGCCTTCTCTTATTCATCTTTTTCCAATTTTTTCTCTTATCCAACTTCTTTTTTCCGATTCCATTTCATCGCAATGATCCTACTGTCCACGTTCTTCCATAATCAGCTGAATTTCGTTTTCATTTATACCCACCATAGCTTCTCCTAAATCCTCCGAAAGCTCAGCAATCAGCTTTGCATCTGTGTAATTGGTAACAGCCTGCACAATGGCAGCTGCCCGTTTTGCCGGATCTCCTGACTTAAAAATACCGGAACCGACAAATACACCCTCAGCTCCCAACTGCATCATAAGCGCTGCATCTGCAGGAGTTGCCACACCACCGGCTGCAAAATTTACCACAGGTAACTTTTTGTTTTTATGGACATACTCCACCAGCTCATAAGGGACCTGCAGCTGTTTTGCGGCTTCAAAAAGCTCATCCTCTCTTAAAGAAGCCACCTTCACTATCTCGCTATTCATTTTTCTCATATGACGAACTGCCTGAACAATATCTCCGGTTCCCGGCTCCCCCTTTGTTCGAATCATAGATGCTCCTTCATTGATTCTTCGAAGAGCCTCTCCCAAATCCCTGGCTCCACATACAAAGGGAACTTTAAAATCCCGTTTATTAATATGATAGACATCATCTGCCGGAGACAACACTTCCGATTCATCAATATAATCAATTTCGATTGCCTCTAAAATCTGTGCCTCTGCAAAATGTCCGATACGGCACTTCGCCATAACCGGAATACTGACAGCCTCTTGAATACCTTTTATCATCTTTGGATCGCTCATACGGGATACTCCACCGGCAGCTCTGATATCAGCCGGAATCCGCTCTAAGGCCATAACAGCACAGGCTCCGGCTTCTTCCGCAATACGGGCCTGCTCCGGTGTGGTCACATCCATAATGACTCCGCCTTTTAACATCTGTGCCAATCCTCTGTTTAATTCCACTTGTTCCTTTAACATTTTTCATTCTCCTGCTTGTATCTAAGTTATAAGCATAATATAATAACTTTGGTTATATAAAAATACTCAAATCAGATAGATTTCAGATGCCAGAAAGAGGAAATAAAATGCTCACCTACAATTTTGAAATTATTAAGGGTCCCGTTTACGAATACCTGTATCAATGCATTAAAAATGACATTTTATCAGGAAATCTTAAACCCGGCGAAAAGCTCCCCTCCAAAAGAGCCTTTGCCAGGAACAACGGGATTAGTACCATAACGATTCAAAATGCCTATGACCAGTTGGCATCAGAAGGATATATTTATACTGTGGAAAGAAAGGGATATTTTGTATCCAGTCTGAATATTCTTCATGAAAAAAAGACAGTATCCAGACATGTTTCCATTTCTGAAGAGCCTCAGTACAAATACGACTTTTCCTACAACAAAATGAACACGGAAAATTTTCCCTTTTCCATTTGGGCCCGCCTCACCCGGAAAGTACTTTCAGAAAAAAAAGATGATTTAATGAAAATATCCCCTACCGGCGGACTCCTTGAACTTCGGGAAGCCATCGCTATGCATTTACAGTCTTTTCGCGGTATGACGGTAGATCCCAACCAGATTATTGTGGGCTCCGGTACCGAATATTTATACGGTGTTTTGGTCCAGCTTTTAGGTCGGGATAAATCCTATGCCATCGAAAACCCCGGCTACAAAAAACTAATAGACATTTACGGGCAATACGACGTATCCCTAAAATACATTTCTTTGAATCAAGAGGGGGTAGATATGGAATCCCTGCAAAACTCCCATGCTCAAATCGCCCATATCAGTCCCAATCACCATTTCCCCACGGGAATCATTACCTCTGTCAGCCGAAGATACCAGTTACTTTCCTGGGCAAACGAAGAAGACGGCAGATATATTTTAGAAGACGACTATGACAGCGAATTTCGATATAACGGAAAACCCCTTCCTACTCTCTTTAGTATGGATGGTTGTGAAAAAGTCATTTATATGAATACCTTTTCAAAATCCTTAACTCCTACCATACGTATCAGCTACATGGTGCTTCCTTCTCATTTAGCCAATAAAATGTATAAAGAGTATTCTTTTAAATCCTGTACTGTTTCCAACTTTGAACAATGTATTTTGGCTGAATTTATATCACAGGGATATTTTGAAAAGCACATTAACAGAATGCGCCTGTACTACATAAGGAAGCGGAAAGAAGTAATGAACTGCCTTTCTGACAGTTCTATAAAAGACGATTGCGAGATAATTGAAAGTAATGCAGGACTTCACTTTATGCTATCTTTAAACACTTTGGTTTCTGATAAGGAAATGAAGGAGCGTCTGGCTGAAAAAGGTATAAAGATAAATACCCTCTCCGACTATTACATGACCAAAAAACAGGTGCGACAGCACCTGTTTATAATGGATTATTCAAATATTCAGATGGATAAACTCTCCGAAGCTTTCGATATTATGTATCAATGCATTCAGCCTTAAAATATCTACGAAAATACCTCTATGGAATCTAATGATTCCTTGGGGTGATTCCATGTTCTTCATAGTATTTCTTCTTTTGGTCATACATATCTGAATCTGCCAAATGCTCTAAATCATCAATAGACACTTCCGGATGTTCCTTGTATGAGGCAAACCCTACAGACATGGATAGCTTCTCGGTATAAACACCATGCCAACACTCTGCTTTGGCCAAAATACTTTTCCGAAGGGTTTCTCCTGCTTTTACAGAAACGATAGCCATAAATTCATCGCCACCGGTGCGATATACCTTTCCAAGGTTTCCAATGGTCAGTGCCAGACAATCCGCCGCACCTTTTATCAGCTCATCTCCTGCTGCATGTCCCTTCGTATCATTGACAATTTTCAACCCATTCACATCAACAGAGAAAATAACAAAGTCCTCCGGCAGCTTTTTCTTCCGAAATACCATCAAATCCTCGTCATAACATCTACGATTAAACAGACGTGTCATTTCATCTGTCATGGAAATACGAATCAGATGCTCTTCTCTTTGCTTTTCTTCCTCTACATTTCGAGTGGTATAAATTACCACAGTAGGATTCCCCTCATCATCCGTTTCCACAACAATATACTGGGCGCGAAACCAACCGGAAACCACATCAATAAAATCCGCACTAATAAGCTTCTTCCCCTTAAGCCGGGACTGAACTGTCTGGATATTGGTAAAACTTAAAAAATCCTCTAACTGGTCCGGCATAACTTTTTTCTTTAGTCTTTGATTCATCTGGGTATGTGTCTGAGTTTCCTTATCCATGGGAATTCTTTTCAGTTCGGTATCACGCAAAGACATCTCAGTTTTAGCCTCAAAATCCAAAAGATTCACACGTTCATAGATTTCAGCCATGGAATCCAAAAGATCAAATCTCTCCTTCATGGACTTTTCCTGAGATCTGATAATCTCGTTTTGCGCAAAAAGCTGCTTGAAATAATTAATGGTAAGCTTCCCGATAATAAATGCTCCGGCATACATAATAATATATTCAATGGTGAATCCACTCATTCGATCTGCAAAAGTTGCCGCTGCAGTGGCATAATCCGCTCTTAAAGAATAATAATATGGCGCAGTTAAATAAGCAGCTATCCCCATCAGAACATAGTTCAGAATGGAAGCATATAAAAATATAAACCTGTCACAGAACAGCAAACTAAGAAGTGGTACCAAAAACCACGTAAGGTAAATACTTACATGCGAATAGGACATATAAAGGATTAAAAAGCTCAGTGCTGTCAGTGAAAAAAGACAGGTAAACGTAGAACTTGGAATCTTCCTCCGCAGAATCATATGTACGAAAGACATGAAAAGCATAGAAAAACTAATCACCCAACATGTAGTATAGGTGATATCTGGAAATATTCCGGCCTGTATACCGGAGGCAATAGCCGGACCGGTTAGTGCAAAAAACCAAAGTACTCTGTTAAGGTACCGGTTAACTGTTACGCGGTTCTCTAATAGGAACTCGCTGTATAACGTATTCTCTATTCTATTCATAACACTCTCTCCCAAAAATGGTTATATAATATTGTACCACTTTTTTTCAAAAAAAAGAAGGTATCTGATGCTTCAGATACCTTCCCTTATGTTTGGGATATGAATATTAATTTTTCTTCTGCGACATTTATATTTCCCCCAAATCATCTTTCTTTATTTTACCGGTTCACCGCTTTTCCATTTTTTCATTTTGAAAAAACGACGTACATAGTAGCAAACAAACAATGCTGCCAGTACCAATCCTATACTGATTAGGATTTTTTCCACAGTTGTCATCTTATCCGTATAAAGAATTGGCGCATCGGAATTTGCTTCCATATAAAGGATATTCTTTACAGCCTGGCGCATAGCCTTTTGTCCGGATACTGAATCCATTACCTCATCACTAAGGGATGAAAGTAAACCATAGCTTAACTGGAAGTCATTTCCGGCTAAAGTCGCACGATTAATATCTTCTGTAGTACAAGCCATTACACAGTCTGTAATGACGGCACCTTTAAAGCCCCACTCACTGCGAAGAACCGTCTGCAAAAGGGCTGAACTTTCAGCTGTGGGCGTATAGCCGATTCTGTTAAAAGAAGACATGATGCCGGTTCCACCACCCATCTTAATTGCCACTTCAAATCCTTTTAAGTAGATTTCACGGAGAGCCTGCTCATTCAGCCAGGTCAAAAGTCCTCCTGCATCTCGATTGGTTTCTTGATCGTTTACCGCATAGTGTTTCAAATAACAGTAGGTTCCGGTCTCTTTAATACCAATCATTTCATTTCCCGCCATAATTCCCGAGAGATAACCATCCTCAGAATAATACTCATAGTTTCTTCCCGAGAAAGGACTTCTGTGAATGTTTACTGCAGGGCCGTAGATACCTGCCACTCCGTAAACCTTGGCTTCATTTCCATAAACCACACCCTTGTTATAGGCTAAATCACTGTTCCATGTCTGAGCCAGCATAGCCTGATTGGTGTACATATTTCCTTTGATTCCGGCAAAGAGCTTTGCCATCAGATTGTTAATTCCGTTCGGGCCATCACACTCCAAATATCTGGGCTTTCCAATACTCTTAACAGCGGCGCTCTGCCAACCTCCGGACGAAATCAACATATTCATTTCCTCTTTGGAAATCTCATCCAAAAGATCTTCCCAAAGCTCGTCATCATAGTCCACTCCCTTCATATCCAGAAGAGTCAGGCCGTTTTTCTTTGTGGACCAATCTGCCTTTGTAGTATCTTCAATCACTACACTGTCATCCTTTAAGGCCGCTACTGTTTCTTCAGTAGCTTCCTTTGATGTAGCTGCCATTTCAGTAGGCATGGTATTTTCCCAATCCGCTCTGGAAAGATAGGTAATGTCCTCTCCATTTGACACATCATCAAAAAGATTTGTTGCGGTGATTCCGTCTGTGCTTCTCTTTCCGTCATTCTCATCATTGTAGATTACATCAGAAGCAATGTTTATCACTTCTTTTGCCACTACTTCATGAGAATCGTTTTGAAGACGGATTTCATAATCACCTGCTTCTAATACATAGGCTCCGCCTTTTGCCTTTACTCCTGTGTAATCATAGGAAGCCATATCCTCTACCAAAATTTCTATGGTAAGTGTTTCAGACTGTCCGGGCTCTAAGAGAGCTGTTTTTCCAAATCCTCCCAATACCACTTCACTTTTTTCGATTCCGCCTAAGGTATAAGGGGCGTGATAATAAATCTCTGCTACATCTTTTCCGGCCACACTTCCTATATTTTTCACCGTAACTTTTGCAGTAACGGTAGATCCGTCAAATTCTACAGAATCCAAAGTCTTCTCAAACTCCGTATAACTCTTTCCATATCCGAAGGGATACTGCACGGTGGTATCATAGTCAATAAATCCATCGGCTCCTGCGGTTTCATAGAAGCGATATCCTACATACACGCCTTCTATATAGTCTACATAGTGGTATGCATCTTCTCCGCTTTCTGCATCACCGGTTCCTGCAGCACCGGCTGTATTTTCGTAGGAAACATTTGTATAGTCATAATCCCCATGGCTGTAGAACGTAGGATTTGATTCCATCTCATAAGCAAAGGTATCCACCGTTTTACCTGAGGGATTTGTTTCACCTTTTAAAATATTTCCAAGTGCTACCGTTCCTACAGAACCAAAACATCCGCTCCACAAGGCTGCGTCAACCTTTTCTTCTTCCAAAAAGCCCAGTTCCATGGCATTTGTTGAATTTAACACTACCACTACAGTTCCAAAGTTGTCTTCCAATAAGGTAAGCGTGTCTCTTTCTGCCTGATTCAGTTCCAAATAGTTTTTTCCGGCTTCACCGCCATAGTAGCCCTCCATATCTTTTGGAAGGTCATCACCTTCACCACCGATTCGAGAGATTACATACAGTGCAACATCCGAATAACTCTTTGCATTTTCCACATAAGTTTCCACATCTTTTGGATTATTTTCATAAAGACCAAAGTCTGTTCCCACTAATCCTTTATTCTCTGCTGCCATTGCATTTTCTTCATAGAAAGAAACCAGTTCTTCATTTAATTCAAATCCGGCCTCTTTTAAACCATCATATAAAGATGTGTAATTTGTACCACCTGCTCCGGATCCGGTTCCGCCAAAAGTAGAATAATAACCGCCTCGGCCAAACACATTGATCTTTGTTTCACCGGACAATGGAAGGGTATTATTTTTGTTTTCTAATAAAACGATTCCCTCCTCAGCCTCCTGCAGGGTAATATCTTTTGCTTCGCTTTCAATTTCTTCAAAAGCCGTCCCGCTGGGGTCCTTTGCAAACACAACGTTGTCAACTACTCCAAAATAGGGTCTAAACGATGATAGTACTACGCTAACAATTAAACACAGCACCATCAAAACAGTAACAAAAACAAAACCCACTTTTCCCGGACGTTTTATTACTTTTCCATCCACAATGCGAAGTCTTGCTTTTTTTCTCTCTTCCCTTGTCATAATAACCTCCTTCATTTTCGTCCTTTTTGCCAAAGTAAGACCAAATATCCTCGTTTACAATCATGGCTTTTGGGACCTTTCTGATCTTATCTTAACAAGGGAACCCACAGAGTAAAAGAGCTTTGGCAGATATGGTTTTTTCATTGGCAGATATGGTTTTTCATTCTATTTTTTCTTTGTTATAATTTATAGAAGAAAGGGGATATTTATGCGAATTGCGATTATTGATGACAATCAATTTGACAGAGAAATGATTCTCTCATTTTTAGAAAAGTTTTTCCAGGAAGATCAGGGGACATATACGGTTTCCGAATACGAAAACGCAGAAGGTTTTTTAGCACAGTACGCCTATACCTATGACTTTATTATTATGGATATTGACATGCCCGGGATTTCCGGAATAGACGCAGCCAAAAAACTTCGAACTCTGGATAAAAACGTCACACTAATGTTTGTTACCAATATGCCCCAGTATGCCATGGAGGGATATGACGTAGAAGCGGTGGACTATGTATTAAAGCCCATTTCCTATCCGGACTTTCGACTGAAAATGCTAAAAGCAAAGCGCTACATAGCCCGAAATCATGACACTAAAATCACAATCACTACTTCCAGCGATATCATTGTTGTAAACGCATCCGATATCTATTACGTAGAATCCCAGCTTCATTATCTCCTTTATCATACGAAAAAAGGCACCTATAAAATGCGAGGCAAACTATCAGAGGTAGAAGACATTCTTTTCCCTTGTCATTTTGCCCGCTCCGGTGGCAGTTTCATTATTAATCTGGCTCACCTGGAACAAATTTCCGGATATGAGGCGATTGTAGCCGGGGAAAGCCTCCCTATCAGCCGCCGCATGAAGCCCTCTCTTTTATCCACTTACACGAAATACATAGGAGGTATGAACCATTGATTCCCTTTTCAGTTTATGCATTTGAAGAATTACGACTTCCACTGGAGTTGCTCTGGGCCACACTGGTATTTTGTCTTCCTTTTGCTGAAAAAAAGAATCATTTTGTCTTAAGAGCTACTTTCGGATACATTTTTATAACATTATTGTCGCTTTTTTACTTTCCTATCTTTGGATGGGACAAGCTAAGCCCCAGATTCTATTTTTTCATTCTTATCTGGTATCTTTTTATTGCTTTGTTTTCCCCTTTTTATGCCGGATTTTGTTTTCAAATAAAAAAAGCAGATGCACTTCTTCTGGGGAGTCTCGCTTTTTCTCTGCAAAATATCATTTACTCTTTTTATCACCTATATATCGCCCGTGTCCTGTTTTCAAAAATACGATGTCACCTGATTCCATATATTTTAGGAGCTTTATTGCTTTGTGTTCTTTTGTTTACGCTGGTTGACCGGATATACACTCCCATCCTTAAGAAAAGCGAAGGCAGTCTTTTACGGGATACCAAAAAGAATATTTCTATTTTTTTAGTGATTTATATCATCCTGTATTTGTTTCTTATTTTTTACCAGGCCATCTATGAGCAGGGATACTCCATCTATGACAAATCCTCCTGGATTTCCGGAATACTGGTGAGCGTACTGATTCTGGCTATGCAGTACAGTTCTATTTCAGCCCTGGTTTATGCCGAGAAGACCAAAAACATGGAGGAACTTCTGTTAAACAGCGAGCACTACTACGAACTGTCCAAGGAACATATTTCCATCATCAACCGAAAATGCCATGATTTAAAGCATCAGTTGAAAGTCCTTCGCACCGTAAGTGAAGAAGAGCGAAATGATTACATAACAGAAGCGGAAAAAAGTATTCTTTTTTATCAAAATCTGATTTATACCGACAACGAAGCGCTAAATACGATTTTAGCCGAAAAAGGATTGTTCTGTTCTGAAAATGACATTGATTTCCACTGCTCTGTGGATGATGTGGACCTGACAAAAATTCGTGTATCGGACTTATACTCCATGTTGGGAAACGGTATTGATAACGCTATTGAATATGTAAAAAAACAATCCAACTCCACCCTACGCACCATCAGTCTACGAATGACAAAGAGTGGCAGCTTTATAGGAATTCAGATTTCCAATCCATTGGCTTATGAGGATGCCCTATACTATAAAAATCAGCAGGAAAAATCTATGCATTCCTTATTAGAATCCACAAAAAAATCCAAAGCCTATCACGGCTTTGGATTAAAAAGCATACGCTATGTAGCCGAAAAATATGACGGTCATATGGAATATTCCATTGATGACGGACTGTTTACTTTACAAATCATTATTCCACTTAATTTAGAATAAAACTTCTCCGTCACAGTCGTATTCTTTAAGGCACCGCTTCGAAAAGCTATTCGATCCTCTAAATTCAGCATCTTTCCAGGGCCTTTTCGCATCTTCCGGGCTCAAATCCAAGAAACATTCCTTTTCAGCCCGGAGATTTTTCACTTTTTGAGGTTTTCCGGGCATTTTTGCCCTATTACTCTTAAAAACGCCCAGCGCCAACCTATGAAATGCAAGTTGGGTGCAATCAAACCGGGCAGGAAATAACAAGAATTCAAAAAACAGCCCGGAAAATATTGATTATCGCAAGAGCGAACTACATGAAAGAACCAAACCGCAAAACTAAGGGACTTGATTCTCGCCTGCCGGCTCGGTCGGTGCTCCTGCTTCGCAGGGTCGTCCCCCGGACGACCACACCCCACACGATTTGCGAGGAATTTTGTTTATGGTTCAAGTCCCATCTTCTGCACAAAAAAAGACACCTTATCGGTATCTTTTTCGTGCAGAAGATGGGACTTGAACCCACACGATATTGCTACCACAGGCACCTGAAGCCTGCGCGTCTGCCAATTCCGCCACTTCTGCGAACAAAAAACATTTTAAATGTTTTTTGTCCCTTCGTCAATCCTATTTCAGGATAAAATAGTTCTATTTCTGTTTCTTTTTAAGCATTACGAAAATGCCTGTTAAAGCCACTAAAACAAGTGCTAGAATTCCTGCAAGAATCCCCGTTGAAACACTACTTGTTACTGCAGTATCATCACTAGATGTGTCATCAGATTCCGTAGAGGAAACAGTGGCTGCCAAAGTAGTAAATCCTGTAGATGTACCATAATAGTCATCGAAGGATGTACGGTCGATGTAGGAATCAGACAGTTCATTGTTTTCGTCTGTGGTTACTGTAGTGGAATAATCACCGCTTACGGTAACAGTAATACTACTGTCGCCACTGACTACAGTTTCTCCATTTGCCACGATGGTAACTGTCTTTCCACTTTCATCCACAATTGTCGCACCATCTTCTGCATTTAATGCACTAATGGTAGTATCTTCTGTAACTACCCAAGTTGAATCAGAGGATACATTTACCGTGATGGGTGAATCTGTTGCATTGGTATTTACAGCATTTTCTGTAATGGTAAATGCACCTGTGTAGGTTGTTCCATCCAACAAATAAAAGTCTAATGCAGAAATCGTATCTACGGATACATCACCGGATAAAGTCTCGCCATAGGCAGTAAATGTTACTGTACCACCATTGGATCCGGCTGTTCCCCATGAGTTGGAATCATTGCCTTCTACCTGCAATAGATTTACATTTTCTGAATCAAAATCCAATGTCGTTCCAGAAAGAACAATATTTGCAGAAGTATTTGTTACATAAAACATTGCTCCGCTTTCAATAGAAGATGTAAGTGTGGAATCTACAGCATTAAAAGTTGCTCTGTCACCCGTAGTAGTCTCTGCATCACCGGATGTAGACTGGTAAATGATAACGCCGTTTGCTATAGGATCTGATGCAGTCGCACTTGTTATGGTACTTTCCAAATCAGAATTATAGATTAAGATCGTGTTTAATCCTTCCATACCAGCAATCTGACTTCCACTGGCTGTTCCTTCCACATTAGACACCTGAATGTCTCCGGTGGAATATAAAAGAGGTGAACCACTTCCTGCTGTTGACAAAGTAGAATTTGTCACAGAAATACTTCCGCCGCCTCGGTCGGTTGCAATAGCTGCACAGTGCTCACCCACAGTTGCAATGTCCATCAAATTGGCTACAATTGTTCCGCCATAAGTAGCATCCAATCCTCTTGAATTGGATTCGGAAGTCTCAATAGTAACATTGTTTGCATAAACTGTACCACTGTCTGTAGCAAAAATCGCATTGCTACCTGTAGAATCTGCAGATAAAGAAGTATCGGAAACATAAGCCATAGAATCTTCACCTATAGAAAGTAAAATAGAGTTTACGCCATAAAAATTACAACTATCTCCGTCTTCATCACTTCCTGATTTTGTTAACGTATCATTGGTAATGGTAAGAGTACCACCATTTTCTGCCAATGCAGCATTTTCATCTATCGTTTCAGTAGAGACTGTTTCTCCATCAGAAGATACTTCTTCACCATCTGCTGTCAATGCACCGGAATAACTTCCGGAATAATCAAATGTAGTTGTGTTGGCGCCGCCACCAAAAGAGCCGTCCCCAGAAGGAGCTTCTCCACTAGGTGCTTCTCCAGTTTCTCCAGACTCACTGCTTTCACCTTCCGGTTTTTCCGGAGGTGTGCCTCCGTTTTCTGTTGTTCCCCCATCGGAGGGAGCCTCTCCGCTGGGAAGCTCCGGAGGTGTGCCTCCATCTGAATCTGATCCAGTTGTCGATTCCGAAGTCGTTGTCTGGGAAGTTTCTGTTGCATAAATCTGCAAAGGTGCGGTTGCTAATAGTCCTACTGCCATAGAACCAGCCAACACTCTTGCCCACTTTTTCTTATTTCTCATAATTTAAACCACCTTTCATACAAAACAAAAAAGACACTTTAAAAAGCATCTTTTTGATTTATTTGAAAGTATATACTTGTTTCCTTAAATGAAAATTAAAAAACCTCTTTCATCAATTTAATATAGAAATATTCCAAAAATATCTTAATCAAAAATCAATATGAAGACAAAAGAACCGTCCCTCTTAACCCAATAATCTGTTTAATAACTGATCTTTATTTTCAAGAAACAACTTGGTAATTTGATAACTATCGGTTTCCTCATAAGCAATTGGATGCATCATCCCCTCATCAAAGCTGAAAATTTCTGCACCCGGAATTCCCAATAAAATAGGGGAATGAGTGACCATAATAAACTGAGATCCCTGCTTTGCACAGTTTACTATTTCTAACAACAAACTCAGTTGTCGCTGCGGTGACAAAGCAGCCTCCGGCTCATCCAACAAAAAAACACCGTTTTCAGAGAAATTATTTTGAACCAACTGTAGAAAGCTTTCTCCATGAGACTTTTCATGATAATGCTGAGGGACACCACCTTCTCTGCTGTACTCATCTTCTGCGCTAGCCACGTTATAAAAACTTTCAGCTCTAAGAAAATATCCCCACTTAGGTTTTCGAAATCCTCTGGAAAGACGAATTGCATTGCAGAGTTCTGAATGGGAATCAAAGGTGGAAAAACTATAATTCTTTGTGCCACCTTCAGGATTAAATCCATAATTCACCGCAATAGCTTCCAGCATAGTAGATTTACCACTACCGTTTTCACCAACAAAAATCGTGATATTATTATGGAACTCCAAATATTCCATCTCCCGAATGGCATCAATTTCTCGCAAATAACTATCTTCCTCTATTCTTTTCCAGTCAAATTTCACCCCTTGAATGAATAAACCAGTATCCAACATAACTACTCCTTAAAAAACTCAACACAAAAAAGAGGCGTCAGATTTCCGACGCCTCGAAATTTGAAGACAAAAGATGAATCCCTACGCCAAAATTTCTTTTGCAAAAGTTTTTGCATTTTCAAGATCCTCGGCATTTGGTCTGCCCTTGTGCAGCATTAAAAAGCTTCCTCTGCAATAGAAATTTCTTTCATCTACAGAAATACCGGAATCCTTAATTGCTCTTTCCACTTCAGGAAATGCACGCTCTGCCAACGCGGATGTTGAAAACACCACGATTTTCCCGACTTGATCAGAATCCAGTTTTGCAATAAAACTCTTTACATGATCATCGATTCCGTAGGCATACACAGATGCTCCTAAAAACAAAGTGTCTACTGCACCATCTAAACCTGCATCTGTTGATTTTGCTTCCACTCCCGCTACTTCAGCGATTGCATCTGCCAATTTTTTTGTATTTCCACTTCTTGAATAATATCTTACTGCTACTGACATTTTCATCCTCCTATTTTCAAAATAGATTTTGTGCTATTCATTATTATACAATCTTTTTTATTTTTTTCCAGTATTATTTTTTTCTTTGGAGCCATTTTCATGATCCCCGTTGGTTAAGGAAACTTCTCTTCCGTGTCCTTCCCGGGTCTGATGAAATCTGGATTTATTTTGAAGGAAGTGCATTTTCCCTCCCGGTGCCATATCCTTATCAATTACCATGGAGTACACCTGCTTTGACTCCCGTTCCGCTCTCGGAGACAATTCCCGCTTCAGTTCATTTAATTCTTCCCCAACCCTTCGTGCACAATCAGGACAGTATTTTCCTTTTAGAATCATACTGCCACAACGCACACATGTTAGTTTAATACTGGAATCCGGAGTAATTTCCAAACGTTCTTCCCGCAACCACTTGGTCACCTGCTGATGGGATACACCAAAGAGTTCCCGAAGTTTTGCCTCCGTTGTACCCGGATAATCCCACAGATAATCTTTCACCTGCCGCAAAAGGGATGACTCCTTTTCCCTACATTCCGGACAGGTCTTATAGAGATCCAGATAATCATCAAATATTTTGTTACAGTTAATACAATTCTTAATCATAGGCCCACCTTTTCCTCTTCAATAACCGTAACTCTCCCTATATCTGTTTAACCACGAAAACGTATATCCGTCAATGCAACCTGATCTCCTGTCAGAGATACATAGACATTTTTCACATCCTCATGAATGGTTGTCACATTTTTTACGGATATACCATTATTCCTTGTAATGGTCGTAATGTGATTTCCGCTTCGTCGCAAAGTGACTGTGGCATCAATACCTTCCTTTGCCTTTTCTTTCCAATCCTCCCATCCAAAGAAATCAGCTTCTTTTTTCATATTCATTCGGTTGGATGAAAACTCCCCTTCTTCCCAAGCTTCTCCATCCAGACGAATCAATGCATATTCGTGATAGTTTTCACCCATGGGCTTTTTATCATCGGAGTAAAAAAGATTAATAAAAGGACAATGCCATACCAATCTTGCGGTAGGCAAACTCATGCCATGGAAATAAATCTCCATACCATCCTTTACTTCCACACCTTCCGTGGCATTGGTTCGATATCCATCTACCTGAATATTTGGAATGTCTCCCTGCAAGCGATTGATATAACTTACTTCCTCTGCAATTCTTGGAATATAGTTTTCATCAATCTCTTCTTCCTCATAGGAAATATGGACATTACCAATATGACAATGCTCTCCCGTAAATGCCACATAGGCAAATCTGGAATTGTCAGGCAAAGCCAAAATAACTTCCATCGTCTCATACTTGGAAATCAAACGAAACAGAGCATGATCTGCATATTTCACTGCCTGTAATTCATAGTCAATGGACTCTTGCCGATCAAAAATATCTTTCTGTGCGTCCATATCCGGTTCTACCTTCACCACACTCTTTAGGTTTCTGGCTCCGGAACAAATTGCATGACCGTCAAACCACATTTCCGCATATTCAAAAAAATTTAAATTATCAATTTCCCGAAGTGTGGTGTGTACTCTGGAATCCAAGGAGTCAAAAATAACCAGCGCCGGCATGCAAATATCCTCCGGCTTGGACTTTTTCGGTGTGCAGGTAAATCCGATTTTTACTATCCTTGGTGTCAACGCCACACCTTCTGAAACAGAAGAACGATATTCCTCACACTCAATTTCTGTCTGCTCCGTAAATTCCGTAATTTCCACCTTTTCCTGCATGGTGTATTCACTGTCCAAATCAATCATATGAAGCATGATTTTTGTAAATTCCGGATCAAACTGAGTTCCCATGCCCTTAACAAATTCCTCTCTTACTTTCTGCTGAGGAATGGGATCTCGATAGCTTCGCTGGGATGTCATGGTATCATAGGCATCCGCCACAGATATAATACGAGCCAGCTCAGGAATTTCTTCTCCTTTTAATCCTTCAGGATAACCTGTGCCATCATAACGTTCATGATGATAATACGCACCCTCGCTTAAGAAGGGAAAAGCTGTAATGCTGGACAAAATATCCCTTCCGATTACAGGATACTGTTTCAGCTGAGCATACTCTTCTTCACTCAATGCGGTTTCCTTACTTAAGATACTGTCGGAAATACCAATTTTTCCAACTTCATGCAACAGTGCCGCATAATAAACGTTTCGACACTCTTCTTCATTCTTCCCACTAAATTCAGCAATGGTTTTGGCATATTTTGCCACACGCTGTGAATGTCCTTTTGTATATTTGTCCTTTGCATCAATTGCACCAACAAATGCCGTAGCCGTCTGTTCAAACAAATCCAGAATATTCTTCTGCTGCTCTTTCAAATGACTAATTTCTATGGCGTTCGCTCTTTC
Source organism: Lachnospiraceae bacterium (assembly GCA_024694625.1). Lineage (GTDB taxonomy): Bacteria > Bacillota > Clostridia > Lachnospirales > Lachnospiraceae > JAILEN01. The sequence continues at coordinate 46,691 of JAILJP010000083.1, forward strand.
TAAAGCTGCATTGGAATCAAAAAGCACAAACAAATACAAAACGATAACCATAAGTACCAAAGATATGTTTGTCAAAGATATTCCATAGGAAAACAGCTGAATTACACTGGCAAGCACGGGAATCAAAACAAAGGTAAACAAAGATATTCGCAGGTATTTATTTACCTTTTTTGTATATTTTATAACACCGGTTAACAAAATAACGAATACAATCAAAGGAACCATGTAGCAAAGAATAAAACCCGGTCCTCTTTCGTAACGGTTGTGTTCATCAAAGGAATAATAAAATCCCGTTATCTGGGACAATACCAACATCAATTCGCCAAATATCACTAAATACCTTACAAAGATTAATCGACGTGGAATATGATCCATTCCCCCCTCATGAACAATCAAATCCATGAGGTATTTGTTAAAGGCGTATAGCAAATACAAGGAAAGTGCATACACCATAAAGTTACTGATACGTACCCACCAGTAGCCGCTAACGGTTTCCACTCCTCTGAATCGATAAGCTGCCCGGTCAAATTCCAACAAGAATCCTGCACAGATACTTAGCATAAAAAGATTGATTTTTCGCTTTTTCCCAATAGCTCGATTCAAACAGATAAATACTGCAATGATAACACACACTGCCGTACAACCAATCATAATATTTAATTGATGGGCACGCATAAATTCAAACACGGCAAAAACCTTCCTTATCTTTTATTCTTTATAAAAAATTCTTCCAGTTCTTTTAACAGCTGATCTTTTTCAATACTTTTTAAAAAGTATCCCTGAGGTTTTAAGGACATTACTTCCATAACGCTTTTTTTGTCGCTTTTCCCCGTCAAAAACATAACCGGAATTTCCATGGTTTCACTGTCATTTCGTAACATTTCCAATACCTGAGGACCTGAGGTCACCGGCATTTCATGATCCAAAAGGATTAAATCTGCTTTATTTTTTCCAAGCCAACGGATTGCCTGAAGTCCTGAGTTTGCCATTGCCACCTTGTAGGTTACTTTCAGCCACTCCCTTACCAGTCCCAAGTATGAAGCGTCATCATCTACAACCAAAATCGTCTTTTTAAACTCCCCGGCTTCCGCCATGTTAACCAGCTTCTGAACGGTTCTAATATATGCCTCGTTATCCAAAGGTCTCAAAAATGTCTTGTATAAAACTGTTCCCGGTACATGATCGCAGATGTATTGATTTTCATCTCTTCCTCCGATGGAAATTATTTTTTTGTCTTCATCGGCAAGTTTGTCATTTAAAAAGTGAAGTACATCATCGGGAACTGCCTCTCCTTCTTCCACATATAATGTAACCAAATTGGTACCTTCCCAGTTTTTGTTTATATCATCAATATCCCAAGGTGTATAAACACAGTTTAGACGTGACTCCTGTAGTTTTTTCTCCATAGCGCGAATCAGAAAAGTCTCTTTTCTACTGATTAGCAGGACATGATTTTTCTTTGTGATCATTTTCTAAATCCCCTTTAATAATTCTTCCATTTTGTCCCATTCGAACTGTTTTAATAATTTTTCCAGTTCTTTCATCCGCTCTTGATCTTTGTCGGGCAGGCGATACTCCTTCACCTGTTCCAAAATCATTTCCACAGAATCATAATCCATCATGGGAACCACCTCTTTTAGCGCCTGATAGGCATCCGACAGTTCCTCATCCGGTATTGGTTCTTTTTGTGACTCGTCTTCCTGAGATAATTCCAAAAGCGGATGCAATAAATCCTCAAACGATTTGTACTCACAGAGCATATGTTCATTGTTCATACGAATAAATATCATATTTTCCTTGTGGCCGGCATCCTCCAACATCTGGCACAACTGAGACAATTCCATTGCACCGATGATTCTGGCCGAGGTTTTCAACGCATGTACCTTAACCGTATAAAGCATTAAATCGTTTTCTTCATAGGCCCTTTGAATTACCTTTGCATTTCCTTCAATGGTTTCCAAAAACAGCTGCAATGAAAAGATATATGACGAAATACCACCAGAGTTTTTAATTCCTTCCTCCACGGAAATCTTTGAAACGTCATAAATCCACTTCATGTTTTCCGGCATTTCCGTAAATTCCTCTACTGCATCGCTTTCCTCTGCCTTCATCATAATTTCTTCCGGCAAGTGACACATAATGGTTTTTTCCAATGTTCTGGAATCAATAGGTTTTGCCAAATAACCATTAAACCCGTTGGAAATATAAAAATCTTCTCCGGCAGTAGCATTTGCAGTCAAGGCGTACACCGGTAAATCCGGATAATTTTTTCGAATTCTATGACAGGTTTCCACACCATCCATCCCCGGCATCATATGGTCCAAAAGGACAATATTAAAACTGCCGTATCGAAGTTTTTCCAAACACTCCTCACCGCTGGAGGCTGTTGTGATAAACATCTTGGTTGCCTTAAGCAAGGATTTGATTACGGAGAGGTTCATAGGATTATCGTCCACAATCAAAATCTCCGCATCCGGTGCCACAAACTGCGGTACATAAGGTCCGATAGCTTCTTCAATTTTTTCTTTAAATTCACCAATAGGCTTTTTGTTTACTGCTTTTTGGTTAAGGGTAAGAATAAATTCCGAACCTTCTCCATACACGCTTTCACACCAAAGTTTTCCGGATAGAAGCCCCGCAAACTGACGGGAAATATCCAGTCCCAAACCGGTACCCTGGATGCTGGAATTCTTTTCTTCATCCAAACGTTCATAGGCATTGAAGAGTTTGTCCAAATCCTCTTCTTTTACACCGATTCCCGTATCCTTTACGGAAAAACGCAAGTGATACTCATCCCCGTCAATCTCATCCACGGAAACCGTAAGTGTCACACTACCTTCTTTGGTATACTTTACAGCGTTGGTTAAAAGATTTAAGACAATCTGCTTAATCTTTCCAACGTCACCATACATACGAACCGGTAGGATTTCTTCTACATTTACCTTAAACATCAAATCTTTTTGGTCCGCACGTCCGCGAATCATGGAACAAATGGTACGGAGCAAATCTTCCATATCATATTCCTGCTCCACCAGATGCATTTTTCCGGATTCAATTTTAGAGATATCCAAAACGTCATTAATCAATCCTAACAAAGATTCCGTGGCATTTCGTATATCCACTGCATAATTAATAATGGAAAGGAAGTATCCTTTTGGAACGTCAGTAGCGTCTTCTCGCAAAATCATCTCATCCATACCCATAATTGTATTAATAGGCGTTCGAATTTCATGAGACATATTTGCAAGGAATCGTGACTTGGCACTATTGGCTCTTTCTGCCTCTTCCTTCGCCTCACGAATCTCATCATACTGTCTGCGGACGATGGTACCGTTCATAATCCGCCATACAAGCAGGCCTGTGGACAACGCAACCAACGCAATCAATAACATTCGTATAGCTGTAAGTTCTAAAAGTTTAGGTTCCTTTTTAATGGTAAAGCTTACATCCTGAAGAACTTCCTCCGTAGCTTCATTTAACACTTGAACGTGAAGGTTATAGGTACCATATCGAAATCCGGTGTATTCCAAAGCATCTAATTCACTTTGTTTTTCCATAACACCATCATCTTCCATGCCTTCAAAAAATACGTTTACCGTAGGATTTGACATGGAATAATCCAAAACCGCGGGATAGAAATAAATACGACCCGCATCGGCAGGGATGGTATATACCCCCTTTTCATCCGGATAAATATAGTCATTGTCACAGTAGATGTATTTCAAATCTACCAAAACACTGGCATCTTGATTGAAATAGTGGTTGATATTGACACGGTTTACTCCACTTCGACCGGAAATGTAAAGATTTCCATCCTTGTCTAAGAAACTGTATGCATTTCCCGTAGGGATACTTGTCATTCCATTGGAAGTGTTATACAGTCGGTATTCAAACTCCTCTCCTGACAATACATCCTCAGCATTTACACAGTAAATACCATAAGAGGACAATACCCAAAGATTTCCGTTTTCATCGTAGTAAACATCAAAGTTGTTATTGTACGGGAAGTGTTCCACATTGAAAATCTCTCCCCCTCTCATATACTGCAGAGAGTTGGAGGTAATAATCCAAACCACGTCTCTTTCTTCATCTTTTTTGATACGAAGAATTACGTCACTGGTCAGACCTTCTTCTCTTCCCATTTTTTCCACACGGTTGTCACCCACAATATAAACGCCGTCACCATCCGTACCTAACAGGTACTTTCCCTGGCTCAACTCCTCTACCGTAAGAATTACCGTATTATCCAAACCGGTTTTACCGGTTAACTCTTTATCCACAACCATATTATTAATGATTGCCAGACCACCGTTTGTTCCTACCAAAAGACTTCCATCGGAGGTTTCTGTAATACAACGACATTCATTACTTAAAAATCCTGTTTCCTCTGTATAGGAAAGGATTTCATGTCTTTGCGTATAACAAATCAACCCAAGATCGCCGGTATAGGTACAAACCCACAGGTTTTTATTTTTATCTTCCATTAGACAACGGATTCGATTCTCCCCAATCATTTGGGTCAACTCGTTTTCCACCGGCTTTCCGGTATCCATATCCAAGACATACAATCCTTTGTCTGTACCAATGTAAAGGTTGTTTTCATGAATACTAGTGGCATTTACCACGTCTTCAATTCCGGTCCCTTCGGTGATGTTTTTGAAGTTATTGGTAACCAATTTCATAACACCCTGACGGGCAGATGCATACCAAAGATTTCCTTGATAATCAGGCGTCATCATTTCAATGGAACTGTTTAAAGGCACATTATCAATGGTCACAAATTTTCTGTTTGGATCCAAGTATCCAATTACCGAATCGGAATTCATCCAAATCCGTCCGCACGCTTCTGTAATCCAATTGATTGATTCAGTGGGAGCAACAGAAATTGCCTCCATCTGTGAAGCGGTACTGCCAAAGGTTCCGTAATACACCACATCTGAATCGGTACCAAAATAGAGCTTTCCTGCCTCATTGGAATCTGCATATAATGTAGTAACATTCCCCATGCCTAAATCGGTACTATTGTAGTAATCCACCACTCTTCCTTCATCAACTGAAAAGATATCCCCATCTCTGGTGTTTACATAGATAATTCCATTGGGATCAGACCTCATATGCATAATATACTGATGGTTGATTCTTGAATCATCTAGCAAAAACAACTTACCGCTATCATCTATATAACAGATTCCGCTAGTTGTTCCTATATAAACAACACCATTTTCGTCTTCTGCAAAGTCACGAATAGTGGAAGAAGGTAAACCGTCCTCATAGGTAAAATGAGTGTGCCCCGACTCACCATCTATCATAACCACTCCATTGTCATTGGTACCAACCCAGATTCTACCCTTACTATCTCCAAAAATAACCTTTCCACTGGTCAGTCCCTCTGATGCATCTAATCGCTCAAAGGTTCTTCCATCATACCGAAGAATTCCACTGTAGCCGCCAATCCAAATATAACCGTCCTGAGAGGCGAATACGCAGTTGGCATCTGAGGTAGGAAGACCATTATCCGCATTGTAAAGCTTTGTAGAAAAACCAACATTTTCAAGTTGTCCCGTCGCAGCATAACCACCACCGGTAGTCAGTTCTACTGCTCCACTGTTTTCTTGACCTTCGTCGGTATAGGCATAGGAAGTACACAATACGAAAGCTGAAGCCACCCATATCGTCAACATACCTATGCATATTTTTTTCTTCCTACCGAACCATTTCATATCTACCCTCCGGTTTACATGTTCTGATATTTTCTAAGTACCTGCTTTACTTCCGGGAGTGCATCCATAAAAGCGTTTACACACTTCGGATCAAACTGAGTTCCGGAACCTTCCTCCAATATTTGCAGTGCCTTTTCAAGAGGAAAGGCAGGTTTATAAACGCGCGGAGATGTCAATGCATCAAATACGTCCGCCACTGCCATAATACGGGCAGACAAAGGAATCACTTCACCATGAAGTCCCTCCGGATAGCCTTTTCCATCCCATCTCTCATGATGATAAGCTGCCATGTTTCTGGCTTCTTTTAAGTAGTTTTCTCCCTTTACGGTAGTTATGGCTTTCTCCATAATTTCTTTTCCGTAAACGGTATGAAGCTTCATAATCTCATATTCCTCTTCCGTAAGCTTACCTGGCTTGTTTAGAATCGTATCTGAGATATTGATCTTTCCTACGTCATGAAGAGGAGCCGACATTACCACGTCTGACATATACTTAGGTGTGAGTTTTTCTAAATAGTAGCCATTTTTCTTTAGGCTTTCGGAAATAATTTTTACATATTCAGCTGTCTTTTGAATATGGGCACCGGTGTCGGAGTCTCGATTTTCCACCATGTCTGCCATAGTAATAATCAAACCGTTCTGCATCTTTGCCGTGGAATTTGCAAAGTAGTTAATATCCCGCACCTGATTCACTGTAGTGACTGCCATATCACAAATTGCTTTATAGAGATCTTCAATTTCATCATTGGTACGAATATCATAGCTTCGTAGTTTTTTTACACTTTCATCCAATGCATTTTGATCTTCCTTGTTTTTCATAAAGCTTCCTGCCCAATAAACCAAGGCATTGATTGGAGCTGTCATGTACATTTCCGTAAAGGTGATGCCAAAAGATATGATCAGAATTAAAAATCCGGAAAAAATCATAATGACGCGATAGTAAAACTGTAACATATAAGTGGTAAGATTTGCCAAAGAGGCATCTGCACCAACATAGAAAGAGGCATCTCCCTTTTGATTTGTAATAGGCGAATATGCCGTAATCAACCAACCACTAACATCGTTGGATTCTATCGGGTCAATAGTCTCGCCATTTCGAAGCTCATCTAAATGGCCTTCAAAGGCTTCCTCAAACTCAATTCGCTCCCCCACTGCATATGCATCCATATTCTCTGTTTCCACATTCAAAACGGCATAGCAGGCATCAGAGCCAATTCTTACTACGTATAGATATTCCACACAAGGAACGGACTCACGAATGTCCGCCAGCATTTCCAACGCTTCGTCATAGTCTTTTGCCTCAGTTCCATATTGTAGGAACGAGGTCATATCATACTGACTCATCATTTTTGCTGCAAAATCCGCAGCGTGAACCGCACTTTGTGTATATTCTTTCTTTTCTGAATCAAAGTACTGCTTTTCACTAATCCAGGTCATACACACCACTACTGATACTACGGCAACAATTAACAGTGCAATAGTACGAACACGTATAGACTGCTTTCCTTTTTTTGAAACCATAGTACTTGATTCCTGATTGGACAAAGACATTGGCGTCCGGCCCCATCCAAGACTCCACAGGGATATGCGTTCATCCCTTGGAACAAAATATAAAATCGCCCCCAAAGCCATAGTGGAAATACCCTTATCCACAAAGTTCAAGCCAATATTCACAATAACTCCGGTTAAAAATGATGGAATACCTGTAGACTCTGACAAAACTGCGGCAGTTTCTCTTATGGTTTGGAATTGGAAATCCCCTAAAAATCCCCACTGAATAAGAGCGCCCAATCCCCCGCTGATAAAGGTAATTACCGCAACATAAAGAATCAAATAGATTTTATTTTTTTCATAATAACGCTTCTTTACATAATAATAGGTAGTGATTGCGATTAACGAACTGACCAAAAGATAATAAATCGCGTATTTATGAAAAAGATTGCAAAGCAAGTGGGTTGCTACCGCAGTTACCAACCCTGGCACAAGACCACAGATTGCCGTTACGCTCATGGTACCGATGCAATCCAAATACAAAGGCACCTCAAAGATATTCATCAAAAATGCCAATACGACATTTAATAAAACACCACTTGCTATAATGATATTACGTTTTTGAATGGTAGATAACTTCCTTCTTCCCTTCAATTATTCTTCCTCCAAACAATAGAAAAAAGCCAAAAGACGTTTTAAACAAAAAGACTTTTGGCGGTTATTACTATATATCTAAATATGAAATTATCCATCTGTGCACATTTATGTAACATTTTCATATTTATCTCCCCGTCTCAGAATATAAGCATACTCTATCATCGATTATAGTCTATCTATAACGTTTTAGCAAACTGAATTGTCACAGAATTATTATAATTTGCAGTCTATTACACCATTCTCCCCTTCGGGTTCCACTTCCACCCGCTGTCATTTTGCAAGGATGTTAGAAACTCTTGATGCTAAATACGAGCATCCTTTTTGTGTCCGGACAACAATTTACAGTTCGAAGCAAGTGTGTGCCAAGGACAAAGACTTGTTATTTATATTTGGCGCTTTTCAGAACTCAAGGTGAGCCGGCTTAAGTCACCGTTCGCTAAGAAAAAAGACGAAGCATGTTTTTAGATGTCGGTACCACACACAATCTCAGTCCATTTCGGTTATGTGTTCTCGGTGCCGTCCGTGGCACCTCGTACCGACATCTATAAAAAACATGCTTCTTTTTTTCTAAGCTCACTATAAAGCGCTCGGCTCACCTTGAGTTCTGAGAAAGCGCCTATTTTAATCTATTCAAGTCTTTGTCAGGCACACATCTTGCGGCAGAATTGTAAATTCTTGTAAGAACACAAAAGAATAAAAGATGCGAGTATAGCATCTAGAGTTTCTTCATCCGCAGACAAAGCAGCGGGTAGAAGTGGAACCCGAAGGGGGAGAATGAAGAAAGAAATTGGTAATAAAAACATGAGATTCAGCGTCCCACCCTAAATTTCTTTTAAAAAAGATTGTGGATTTTTTCTATCTGTGATACATTGATATAAGTCAATTAATTAAACCTTTTAATTAATTAGTTTTCGATTTGTTCGGAGGGGAAACATGAATACAACAAAACGACTAATTCACTTACTGATCGGTCCCTTGCTATATCTATTGGCTTGGCTTTTGGGCGCACAATTTCATTTAACGGACGCTACTTCAGCGAAAGGTATCGGCGTAGCGTTGTGGATGATTTACTGGTGGGTAACCCGCCCCGTAAACATCACTGTAACCGCACTGCTGCCTGGAATTGTAAATGCTCTTTTCAATATCGTTCCTATGGAGGATGTAATTTCTCAATATGCTTCTTCCAGCATCGTATTGATTTTCGGTTCCTGCTTGTTAACCGCACCTTGGGCGAAAATCGGCTTGGACAAACGAATCTCTTTAAAGGCCTTGTCTTTGATTGGCCCTTCCATGAAATCACAAATTGCAGTATGGCTTTTGTCTGCAGCGGTCTTATCTAATATGATGCCAAACGTAGTAGTGGTTGCCATTTTCACTCCCATTGCAGTATCCATGTTGGCTGCTGCAGGATACAAGGATATTAAGAATTGCGAACCTGCCGTTCCTATTTTATGTGCCATTGCTTGGGGTTCCCAGCTTGGTGGCGCCGGCACTCCCTTAGGAGGAGCCATGAATATTACGGCAATTTCCTTTATTGAAGAATATACCGGGAAAGAATTTATGTATATCGATTGGATTGCCCGCATGCTTCCCTACACGATTATTGTTACATTAATTATTCTATTGGTGATGTTGCTTCGTCCTATGAATGTCACTTCCTTAAGCGGCACAAAAGAATACTTTGATACCTGCTACAAAGAACTTGGTCCCATGAAGAGGGATGAAAAAATCAGTTTGGTTCTGTTTATTGTAGCCATGTTAGGTTCTTTCCTTCGTCCCTTGTATGCCGATTTACTTCCGGGACTGGTTCCCGCTTATTTGTTCCTGCTGTTGGGCTGTTTGAACTTTTTCATTATCGGAATGGATAAAAATATGTTGTTGGATTGGGACAATGCCCAAAAAGAAGTGATGTGGGGAATGCTGCTATTGTTCGCCGGCGGTTTGGCCCTTGGTCAGATTCTTACCGGTTCCGGTGCCAATGATGCCATTGCAGGTATCATCTCCACACTGCCTTTAAACAAAGGCTTGGTTACCATCGCCATCTTCGCCTTGTTTGCAGCGGTGATTTCCGAGATGACCAACTCCACGGTATCCGCAGCTGTCACCCTTCCCATTGCCATTGGTGTTACGCAAAAAATGGGACTAAATCCCATCCCTTACGTATTCACCGTAGCTATGGCTATGAATTACGAATCCTTACTTCCTGTAAGTGTTCGAGCTATTTCCGTAGGATATGGATTGGATCCGGACAAGCTGTTAAAAAGCGCCCTGCCCCTCACCATCCTTCGATTGATTATCGCTATTTTAGTCGGTTACATCACCATGATGATTTGGCCGGGCTTTGGAACTTTATAAAACAAAAACCGACAGAAGACTTGGTTATTCCCAAAACTTCTGTCGGTTCTTTTTATACACAGACTTTTATACACAGTCCTTTAATTCCTGCTTTAGAAATTCCAACTGTTCTTTTTCTTTATCATTCTTTGGCGTCCATTCCAAATACTGTTTTAAAAATCCCTGGGTTTTTACGATTTCTTTTGTCTTGTCAAAAACCAGTTCAAATCCCATACATGCATGAGAAATCAATGTCTCAAACTCTGTCCGGATGGTCATTCTCGGAACACAGGCATGGGCGTATACGTATTTCATAACCTCATCTCTTGCTCCGATTTGACCGGGAATTCCATGAAATCCAGTGGTTCGCTCTTCAAAGGGAACTTCCGTCAACACCCGGAAAATATCCGCCTTGTCCGCGTCTCTTAAAATATTACAAAAGCAACTGGTTTCTTCATCCAGATTTTGTGGTACCTTTAACTTATTGTGGGCACGAATAGCCACTTCCGCCATAGTAAGAAAACGACTTTTTTCCTCTTGTGTATTAGATTTCTGATAAAAATCCTCCGGCAAAAATCTTTGAATCAGATTTTCCTGAAAGAGTAAATCCGCTCCAAACTCCGCGTGGTCCACAGATGCTTCGTCATTAAATGTCTGGTATCTGCGCACCTGCTCAAATCTTCCCACGTCATGAAGTAAGCCTAGGAACCATGCAAAATCAATGATTGCGTCCTCCTCATATAAAGAAGACGCAATTTGTTCTGCAATATCCGCCACCCGATAGGTATGATCCACCTTTAATCGAATCTTGATGTCGGATACATCATATGCACTTGTATACGCATCAAAAGCTTTTTTTGCTTTTGCTCTGTCAATTCTAATCATAACTTTTCTTATCGTTTTAGATAAGTCACCTCATCATATAATTCCTGAGGAACCTCAAGGCCCTCCCGTTCTCTTTTCTTCACCAGATTTTCAATGGGCTTTGACATTTGCAATCCACGGTTTTGTCTACGGTGAATCAATTCAGAGTACTGGCCGTTTGATATGAGCTTTTCACCTACATCAAAAGATAACGGGCAGTAACGATATAAAATATCCCTGCTAACCTTAGAAAGTCGCAAGCTGCCGTTGGCCTCGTACATTACATAAAGGACGTAATCGGCAACAAATACTTTTCGATAATTGTTTCCTGCCTTTTGTAACGCCTTTTTCACCTTTTCCTTTTGATCCGAATTTAAGCCGGAATTCTTTCTGTAATACTGTAAGAAATCGGCATACTCTGCGGTAAGGGAAGGGTCGGAAATATCGTTCCAATGAACCCCCTGCTCCGTTTTGCACATTTCCCAACGAAACTCTCCACACATACGGGTAACCGCCAGTGAGAAATCTTCCAAAGAGAAAATCGGCATCAACATACGGGCAGATGTAGAACGCTTCTTTCCATCGATTTCCTGCCAAAGGACGCTTCGTGTTCCAATATTTGGCATTAAAATTACGTAAGGCAAACACTCCTTGTGAAGGGTAAGGGTAGGCACTCCCGTCTCTTCATCAGAGAACTGATACTCTCGATAGAAGCACTGGAAATCCACCTCACGGAGTTTTCTCAATTCTTCATTGATGCGCTCCTGGGAAGCAAAACACTTATCCAAGGGCATCATCTGATTTACGGAATCAAACAAAGGCGAGAATACGGAAATACGACCAAAGGTCATACGGTTTCCAAGTGCCACCAAGTTTTTGATCTCGAAGGTTACTCTCTCCACCTCATCATCCAACATGGCTTCTGCCTGCGCTTCCGTGATTTCTCCGCTTTGCTTTTGTTCTCTCAAGTAAGCCGGATAATCCAAATCAAATTCGTTCTTGGAAGGCATTACTTCCATATCGTAAATCAAACGGAGCCATTCGGGCACCGTAAGAATCTTTCCGTTGGGATCGGGAATATAGGTATGATTGATACGATAAAGCATTGCAAAATCATCTTCGGAAACCACACGCTCATCCAAAAATCCGAACCGTAAAAACAGCTCCACTTCCAAAGGTGCTTTTTTACCGGAACGCTGTTCGCTAAAGTAACGAAGAATTGCCTTGGTATAAATCTTATAAAACTGATCCGTAATTCCACGACGAAGCTTACGAACATTTTCGTCGGTAGAGGTACGATCCTTTAACCGGGCATAATTGTCCAAAAGCTGTGTCATCTTGTCTCTCGTAAAGGAGTCCACTCCCGCGTAAGCCATAATGGTATCTTTGGCATTCTCCACCAAAGGAACATTGCCTTCTTCCAAAATAGCCTCGCTGGCTCTTTCCATATCGCTTTTTTTCATGGAAAGATCATTAAAAGCACTGCGGAAGGTAAAGGTCTCCTCCTTTAAGGACTTCATATATTCTTTATAGTCCAAAATCTTTTCTGTAATCTCATGGATGAATTGCATAGAGTTATAAATAACACCTACACACATTTCCACACCCAATCCGTACAAATCTTTTTGGAGCTTATCATCATAATTGTAAAAGGATTTCAAAAAACTGATTTGCCAGGGATGTACTTCCAAATCCTCAGATGCCGGATCCAGCTCTTCAATAGCGGAAAAATCCTCAGGATTCTTTCCCATGGAATTACAAAGAGAAGGATAGTTTCTCAAATCATCCTGGAGTTTTTGATACATGTGATCCGCTTCTGACTGAACGGCACATAAAAACTTGTATACACCGTAAGCATTAGAAACAGTTGCACTAGCAACAACAGGTGCAATTTTTTTGTTAACAGAAATTACCTTATCAATATCCAAGTAATTCTCAAAAGGATAGGAATAAATGGCAACCTCGTCGATTGCTTCATAATTGTACAAATAAGCAGAATCCGGAGACTCCGCTACGCCGATTACACTACCGGTTTTAAGGACAATCTCCTCCTTATTTCCGGGATAGCTCATGCGAACAGAACCTTTGAGCAATATCTCCAAGGTTTTTACCCTTTCTCCTGCACTATGGATTTGCGCATTTGCACTGCATTGTTGCATTGCCATAATTACCTTCTCCTTTAAAAAAGTGGCTTAATTTCTTTATTGTAAACGCGAATCATAAAGAATGCTGCCATTGCCACAGCTGCCAGCTCCGCAATAGGGAATGACCACCATACTGCAGATAATCCTATCAAACGGGAAAGGATGAATGCTGCGGGCAAAAGTACCAATAGTTGTCGAATAATCGAATTTATCATTGAAATAAATCCATGTCCCAACGCCTGAAAAAAAGAAGATGAAACAATGGAAAAAGGTGCCAGCAAAAAGTGTAAACTAATAATTTTCAAAGCAGGAACACCGATTTCAATCATATCTTCGGATGCTGAAAACATCATAAGTAGCTTATCAGGAATTACCCAAAAAACAACTACCCCCACAATCATAATCACATAGGCTGCCCCATAGGAAAGCTTCATTGTTTTTACAATTCGTTCCGGTTTTCTTGCACCATAATTGTATGCCACAATAGGCATCATTCCATTGTTTAATCCGAATACCGGCATCAAAACAAAAGATTGTAATTTAAAGTATACCCCAAAAAGTGCTGTAGCAGTAGCAGAAAATACAATTAGTATCTTGTTAAATCCAAAAGTCATTACAGAACCAATGGCCTGCATAATAATGGAAGGAACTCCAATCGCATAAATCTTTTGTACCGTTTCCAATTTAAAGGGATATTTTTTCATGGAAATCTGAATTTCCGTGTTCTTTGTTTTATTAAAATATAAGGCCAAAAGCCCCGCAACAATCTGTCCAAAGATGGTAGCGGTTGCTGCACCGGCAATTCCCATTTTGGGGAATCCAAAGTATCCGAAGATCAAAATAGGATCCATAATCATATTAATCACCGCGCCAACAATCTGAGTGGTCATGGAAAGGGATGTTTTTCCTGTTGCCTGTAAAAGTTTTTCCATCATAGATTGGAAAAACATACCAATACTCAAAACACCTACAATCTGCATGTAGATGATTCCTGCTTCAACAATCTCTGTATCAGCGGTTTGGAATCTAAAAAACGGTCTGCAGCACAAGGTGATAAACAATGCAAATACCACATAGGTCACAAAGGACAACCGAACACCTGTTGTTGCGATTTCATTTGCTTTATCAAATTCTCTTGCTCCTAAATGTCTGGACACCAATGCATTTACACCTACACCGGTACCAATGGCAAAAGCAATCATTAACGTCTGCAAAGGGAAAGCCAAAGACACCGCTGTCAATGCTTTTTCGCTAATCATTGCCACAAAAATAGAGTCTACAATGTTATATAATGCCTGTGTCAGCATGGATAACATCATAGGCGTAGACATATTTACAAGTAATTTTCCTACGGGCATTACGCCCATCTTGTTTTCCTGTCGTTCGCTCAAAATATATACTCCTGTTCTATCAGACATAAAAAGGGGACTTGGTGACAGAGGGGACGGTTCGTGACAGTGGGGACGGTTCTAGTGTCTTCATATAAGTGAAGACACTAGAACCGTCCCCCTGTCTACCGAACCGTCCCCCTGTCTATTTATGAAAGTTGTCCGCCAAGTACATCCTTTGCAAATGCCAATGCATCCTGGATACCGGCAGGGTTCTTTCCGCCTGCCTGAGCCATGTTGGGACGACCGCCGCCGCCACCGCCTACCTTAGGCGCAACTTCCTTAATAAGATTTCCTGCATGAGCTCCCTTGGCAATTGCTCCATCCGTAGCCATTACCATAAGAGATACTTTTCCGTCGTTGTCAGAGGCAAGAACAATTACACCACAATCTCCAACGGAAGACTTTAACTCATCACCTAAATCGCGAAGTCCGTTCATATCAACGCCGGACAATGCCTTTGTTATCAAGTTTACACCGGAAACTTCTTCCATATCAGATGCTGCATCCCCCAATGCTTCGTGAGCAGCCTTTGCTTTTAAGGACTCCAATTCAGAAGAAAGCTCTTTCATTTCTTTTTGCATAGCAGCTATTTTTTCCACCAAATTGTTTGGTGTGGTCTTTGCCTGAAGCGCAGCTGCATTTAACTTCTCTTCTACTTCCTTATAATAAGCAATTACATTTGCACCGGTAATTGCTTCAATACGACGGGTTCCGCCGGCAATACCGGATTCGGAAACAATCTTAAAGCTTCCAATATCAGATGTGTTCTTTACATGTGTACCACCACAAAGTTCCTTGGAAAATTCACCCATGGAAACAACGCGAACACTTTCACCGTATTTTTCACCAAAGAGGGCCATCGCACCGGATTCTCTGGCTTCATCAATGGACATAACATCTGTTACCACATCCACACCGGCAGCAATACGCTCATTCACCATTTTCTCTACGCGGTCGATTTCTTCTTTTGTCATAGCTTTGTCATGAGAAAAGTCGAATCTGGTACGCATAGGATCCTGATAAGAACCAGCCTGTTCTACATGATTTCCCAAAACTTCACGAAGAGCCTTCTGTAAAAGGTGGGTTGCAGAGTGGTTCTGGCAAGTAGCCTGGCGAAGGGCCTTGTCCACTGCAAAATGAGCAGTCTTTCCAACCTGTAACATTCCACTTTCCATATAACCAACGTGGGCAATCTTGTTACCAACTACCTTTACGGTATCTTCTACCACAAAACGTCCGCCATCCACAAGGATTTCACCCTTGTCTCCCTGCTGACCACCCATGGTTGCATAGAACACAGTCTTTTCAACGATTACAGCACCCTTGTCACCTTCTGCCAAAACATCGGTAACTTCTCCGCCGTTTTCATCGAATACACAAATATTTAAAATCACTTCATCTGATTCGGTCTTGTCATAACCATCAAACTCAGAAACATAATCTGTAGGTAAATCATTATAAACCGTAGCATCTGCACCCATGTAATTGGTTTCTTTACGGGCACCACGGGCGGTCTCTTTCTGCTTTGTCATGCAGGCATCAAATCCTGCTTCATCATAGGTGAAGCCCTTTTCCTCAAGGATTTCTGCAGTTAAGTCCACAGGGAATCCAAAGGTATCGTAGAGCATGAATGCATTTTCACCGGAAAGAACCTTTTCACCATTCTTTTCCATCTCTGCTTCCATTTCGGAAAGACGGTTCAACCCGTTATCCAAAGTACGGTTAAAGCGCTCTTCTTCTCCGTTTAAGGTTTTAAAGATAAACTCCTTCTTTTCTTCCAATTCCGGATAACCATCCTTGGAATTGTTAATGACTACTTCTGCAAGACGAGCCATAAACAATCCGTCGATTCCTAAAATTCTTCCGTGACGAGCCGCACGACGAATGATACGACGAAGTACATATTCTCTGTTTCCTGTTCCGGGACGGATTCCGTCAGAAATCATAAATGTAGCAGAACGAATATGGTCAGTAATCAAACGAATGGAAACGTCATCCATTGCATCTGTCTGGTAAGTCTTTCCGGAGAGTTCGCAAACCTTGTCACGAATTTCTTTCATGGTATCAATATCAAATACGCTGTCTACGTCCTGCATTACAACTGCCAAACGCTCCAAGCCCATACCGGTATCAATGTTTTTCTGAGAAAGCTCGGTATAGCCACCGTGACCATCTCCTTCAAACTGGGTAAATACATTGTTCCATACTTCCATGAAACGGTCGCATTCACAACCAACCTTACAATCCGGTTTTCCGCAGCCGTACTTTTCACCTCTGTCATAGTAGATTTCTGAACAAGGTCCGCAAGGTCCTGCACCATGTTCCCAGAAGTTATCACATTCTCCTGTTTCAGGATCACGATAAAAACGGGTAATACGGTCAGCATCAATTCCGATTTCTTCATGCCAGATCTTAAACGCTTCTTCGTCTTCTCCGTAAATGGAAGGATACAAACGATTGGGATCCAATCCCAATACTTCTGTCAAGAATTCCCAAGACCAGTGAATAGCTTCTGTTTTGAAATAATCACCGAAGGAGAAGTTTCCCAACATTTCAAAGAAAGTCAAATGACGGGCAGTCTTTCCTACATTGTCGATATCACCGGTACGAATACATTTCTGGCAGGTGGTCACTCTCTTTTTGGGAGGAACTTCCTGACCGGTAAAATAAGGTTTTAAAGGGGCCATTCCCGCATTAATCAAAAGTAAAGAATTATCGTTATGAGGAACCAAAGAAAAGCTCTTCATTTTCAAATGATCTTTGCTCTCAAAGAAATCCAAATATGCACGTCTTAGTTCATTAACACCATGTTTCATTGTACGTTCTCCTCGCATCTAATATTTTTCAAAAAGGTTCGTGTGACTTTAAAAAATCCCGTATCAAAATCAATACGTATTTAAACACAAAAATCTCGCATAAAGGCGCAAATTACCCCCATGCGAGAATATATATTTTATAAATGATTATTCCGCGTCGTTTGTTTCTGCTGTAGCAACATCAACGCCGGCCTTTTTGTTCTTATTCTTTCGCAGTTCGCTTCCAATCACAACACCACAAACAAAGATTGCGACTAAAATTACCATCAAAAGTAAATAAGATAAAAAGCTGTTAATAAATGTAATCATTTGCAAACCTCCCGAAGCTTTTTTTTACAAAAGCCTAATTTCTTAACGATTATACAACAAATCACGGATTTATGCAAAATCTTTGAAGTATGAAAAGGAAATCTCTTTATGCCGGTCCCCGATCAAAAAACATGGTATGACGCACCTTCTTTTTACAGTAATCCGGAGACACCATTCCACGGTCTGTTCCATCATAATGTCGAAAGCCCTTGGACTTTCCGGAAATCGGCATCCAGTCTGGGTTTTTAGGTTTTCCTGTTTTGCAATACTCTGCCACATCCCTCACCATCTCCTCATGGAGGCGATAATCCGTTTCTTCAAAAGGTCTCCAACTTTGATCCATATTTCCAAACATATACCAAAGGTCGCAAGCATGAAAGGCCTTGTAGGAATTTCCCGGAAGCGTCCGGTCAAAGAAATATCCATACACCGGTTGATGATGCTGCTTTGCGCAGTTAAGTCCAAGTTTCAATGCCATATCATATAAAAATATGGGAAGCATGTCCTGAGAAGTCACCCCAACCATAAGTGGCACGTCTAAAAGTTCCCCTTTTTTTACGATTTCTCTTTGTCGTTTCAATAATGTCACTCCATCTATGCAGGGTTGACTGGACCGAAGCCCAACGAAAGGATTTTTGGTGTTTCTCGCCTTTTTCCATGCAAACCACAATTCTTTTGCAGGCGCTTCCTTTGCATCTTCTCCCAAAATATCATCCATATTTTTCCAAAAGGGTGCCACCGCTTCCTTTAACTGTGCTTCTCCAAATTTTGGAAAGACACCGGCACCGGACATCATAATGGCTCCCTTTATTTTTCCCTTCAACAAAGGGGAACAAAGTAAATCAAACACACACATGGCTCCGGCGGATTGACCAATCAAAGTAATATTATCGGAATTTCCACCAAAGGCGGATATATTCTTTTTCACCCAATCCACAGCGGCGATTTGATCCAAAAGCATATAATTGATTCCGCCGTAAAGCCCAAACACATTTAAGCGATAGCCAATGCTGATAAAAACCACATCTTCTTTTGCATATGCCTTGGTGGTTCCATAGGGGAGTTCTCCTACCGTTCCCGTTTCAAAAGAACCTCCGTGAATAAACATGAGCACAGGACAGTTTTTTTTCTTTTTCCCCCGGCTTTCTACCGGACTTACAATATTTAAAGTCATGTGGCTTTCGTCGTAGACAAAACTGCGGTTGGAGCGAAACTCCTTTGCGTAAAATCTGCCTTCTTCGCTTTGAAAAGCCGAAAACTGATAGCAATCCTTCTCTTCCTTTGTCCCGTCATAAACGCCGTTCCAGGATTCCACCAACTGCGGAGCTTCAAAGCGCTTTGTCTCGGCATAAGGCACGCCCCGAAATACTGCTGCCCCTTCATCCAATGTGCCCTTGATATCCCCACAAGGGCACTGCCAAATAATCTCTTCCATAGTTACTCTTCTCCTCTTTCTCCCTTCGGATAAACCATCCCCGTTTTCATCCAAAGAAAGACATTTTCTTAGTAATTATAGTACCATATCTCTCTCCTTCGTACAGTATTCATTCTCATTTACTTTGTATAACTTTAACAATTATTCTCCAATACTCTTTTATTTTTTAGTAATATTATTTATAATTTAATCGTCTTAATTAATTACATAACGGAGGGGGAAATATGAGTAAAGACAGAGAAAATTCTTTTCTATCCAAGTGCGCCTATGGCGTTGCTGACATCTACGGGGGAGGAGCTTTCGTTATCATCGGAACCTTTTTCACCGTCTTTTTGACAAAGGCATTGGGGATGCCTCCGGCACTGGCGGGAACCATTCCATTGATTGGTAAAATCTGGGATGCCATTACCGATCCCATTATGGGAAACATTGCCGACCAGACAAAATCCAGATTTGGTTCCAAACGTTTCTTTATGTTGATTGGCAGTTTCTTATCGGCCATTACCTTTGTTTTAATGTGGATACCCTTTCAAGGTTCATCCGTAGCTTTGCAGTACATCTTTTACGTTGTAACCTATATGCTGTTTTCCACCGGTTTCACCGTAGTTATGGTGCCCTATAACGCACTGCTTCCGGATATGATGGATGACTACACCAAACGTGCAGAATTTACCGGAGTGCGAATGGCCTTTTCCGCTTTTGGAAATATTATTGCAGGATTAGGTTCCTCACTTTTAATTACGGACACCACAGATTCCGGTCGCTATCTTTTGGTAGCATTTATTTACGGCGCCATCTTTTGTATCGCAATTTTGCTCACCTTTTTCGGAACCTGGGAACGACAGAAACCTGTGATTAAAATCAGTCTAAAAGAAAGTCTTACCCAATCTTTCACCGTTTATAAAAGTCATTGCTTCCGCATGTTTTTAGGTATCTTTATCTTTGGTCAGGTAGCCACCGACTTTGTTACCGGACTTGCGGTTTATTATGTGGATGACGTATTAAACAGTTACGGAAACAATCACTTCACTTTAATGATGGGCATTATCCTGATTTCTCAGTTTATGGGAATGTTGGTATTTGGACCGATTATGTCCCGCACGGATAAAAAAACTCCCATTCTCATTGGATTCCCGGTGCGAATCATTGCCACCCTTGCCATGTTGTTCTTCTCCCATGAAGGAGCGAACTTTAGCATTATCTTGGCGTTGACATTTATTATCGGATTGGGTATGGCTTCCGCATCCATTACCATTTATGCGATTTTGGCAGACCTTGCGGATGTAGATGAATTAATCACTTCCATTAATCGTCCGGGTATTGTTTCCGCTATGGCCACCTTTATTCGAAAGATTACCGCCGGCTTATCTGTAAGTATTATTGGATTTATGTTGGCTTTGGTAGGATATGACGAAACTTTGGCTGCCCAGGGAGCCAGGCAGGCTGCTTCCACCCAGACAGGCATTGCCTATATTTACATCTTCCTTCCCGTAGCGCTTATGGTATTGACCTTACTCTTTACCATTAAGTTCCCTATGAAGAAAAAAGACTTTGCAGTGATTCAAAAAGAAATCCAAAGAAGAAAAGGCGAAGATTCCAGTGAGGCTTCACCGGAAGAACAACAGATTTGCGAACGTGTTACCGGTTACAAATACAACGATCTTTGGAAAAAAGAAAATGCATTAAAATTCTAAAAAACGATTCGCCATTTATCGTTTTCCTAAAAGAAGCACCCCGACTTCATCTTTCATGAAATCGGGGTGTTTTCTTTAAGCAAAAGGATTTTCCGTAGGATAAGGCAAACTTGCCGGCTGGTTGTAATTAATGTCTTCCATGGGAACTCCTAAGTATTTAAACACTTCAAAGAGGGCCTTTCCATGATGTCCGAAAGCTACCGCTCCATGGTGAGGATAGTTCTTCTGGATCAATACATGACGATAGAAACGTCCCATTTCTTTGATGGCAAATACACCAATTCCACCGAAGGACTTGGTAGCCACAGGAAGGACTTCACCTTCTGCCACATAAGCACGAAGCTTAGCATCTGCAGTGGACTGCAAACGATAGAAAGTGATATCTCCGGGCATAATGTCTCCTTCCAAAGTACCGTTGGTAACCTCGATAGGAAGAGAACGAGCCATAATCATCTGATATTTCATCTCATGGAAAGAAAGCTTTCTGGTGCAGGTATTTCCGCAATGGAATCCCATAAAGGTATCCTGATGGGTGTAGTCAAACTTGCCTTCGATGGATTCTTTGTACATATCCTTGGGAACGGAGTTGTTGATGTCCAAAAG
Organism: Lachnospiraceae bacterium; assembly: GCA_024694625.1. Taxonomy (GTDB): domain Bacteria; phylum Bacillota; class Clostridia; order Lachnospirales; family Lachnospiraceae; genus JAILEN01. The sequence continues at coordinate 68,148 of JAILJP010000083.1, forward strand.
GGTTACTACATCGTCGCTAACGCAGGTACCGATGTACTCAGACAAGCATCCGTAAATATCCACTTCACAGGATACAGGAATTCCTCTGCCGGTAAGACGGGAATTTACATAGCAAGGCACAAATCCAAACTGGGTCTGGAATGCAGGCCAACATTTTCCGGCGATTGCTACATACTCTCTGTAACCCTTGTGCTCTTCCACCCAATCCAAAAGGGTAAGTTCATACTGCGCCAGCTTTGCAAGGATTTCCGGTTTTTTGTTTCCGGCGCCAAGTTCTGACTCCATATCTTTCACAACCTCAGGAATACGGGGGTCGTTTTCATGTTTGTTAAATGCCTCAAACAAATCCAATTCAGAGTTTTCTTCAATCTCTACTCCAAGATTATACAACTGCTGAATCGGAGCATTACAAGCCAAGAAATTTAAAGGTCTGGGGCCAAAGCTGATAATCTTTAACTTGGAAAGACCAATGACTGCTCTGGCAATAGGCAAAAATTCGTGGATCATTTCCGCACAATCCTCTGCATCCCCAACGGGATACTCCGGAATATAAGCTCCAACGTTTCGAAGTTTTAAGTTGTAGCTGGCGTTTAACATACCGCAGTATGCATCACCACGTCCTCCAACCAAATCATTTTGGGATTCTTCTGCAGCAGCAATAAACATCTTCGGTCCGTCGAAATGCTTTGCCAAAAGAGTTTCGGAAATCTCAGGTCCGAAGTTTCCAAGGTAAACGCAAAGAGCATTACAGTCTGCCTTTTTAATGTCCTCCAATGCCTGTACCATGTGGATTTCGCTCTCCACGATACAGATGGGACATTCATAAATATCAGCCTTATCAAATTTCTCTTCGTAGGCTTTTACCAATGCCTTTCTTCTGTTTACAGACAAGCTTTCCGGAAAGCAGTCACGGGATACCGCAACAATTCCCAATTTCACCTGTGGGATGTTTTTCATTTGATTCATAGTTTCCTCCTTTATACCTCTTTTAAAGCCGGGTACAGCTTTTTATATACTTCATACTTTTCTTCATACTTTTTCACAAGGGAAGCCTTCGGCAAAATCTCGTGGTCCACACGAATAATCTTTTCACAGGCCTCTTCCACGGATGCAAAGGTTTCATCCGCTACTGCCGCAAGAATAGCGCCTCCCAAAGAAGGGCCCTCTTCCGATTCTAAAATTTCCAATTTAACATTTAATACATTTGCAATGATATTTTGCCAAAGTTTGCTTTTCACTCCTCCTCCGCAAATCTTGGAAGTGTCCACAGATATTCCCAGACTTCGAACGATTTCCAAGGAATCTTTCAAGCCAAAGGCTACCCCTTCCATCATGGCCAAAGTCATATCCTTTCGTTTTGTATCCATAGAAAGTCCTAAAAAAGCTCCCCGGATTTTTTCATCATTGTGAGGAGAACGCTCTCCCATTAAATAGGGCAAAAAGAATACGGAATTCTCTCCCAAATCCTCTTCTGTAATTTCTGATTGCTCTCCGGCAAAATCTTTTGTATTTAAAATATCATTCATCCACCAAAGATTGCAGGAAGCTGCGGAAAGCATGCATCCCATAAAATGATATTTTCCTGTAGCATCACAGAAATTATGGATGGCATGATTCTTTGTTTCTTTGTATCCTGCACTGGGAATAAAGACGGTACCACTGGTGCCGATGGAAAGGTTGCAGTCTCCATCCTTTACCGTTCCTGTTGCAATAGCCGCTGCCGCATTGTCACCGGCTCCCGCCGCGAAAATAACTTCGTCCCCTTTCTTTCCTCCGCAAGGGTGAATTCCCAATTCTTTCACGTAAGTTTCTTTTAATACCCCTACCTTTTCGTAGCTTTCGAAAATGGTGGGAAGCATCTCCTTTGTGATACCACAAATTTCCAGCATCTCCGAAGACCAGGTTCTTCGTTTCACATCCAAAAGCAGCATCCCGGAGGCATCGGAAACATCCGTTGCAAAGGCTCCCGTCATCTTATAAACCAAATAATCCTTTGGCAGCATAATCTTTTTGATTTTAGCAAAATTTTCCGGTTCATTTTCCTTTACCCAAAGAATCTTTGGTGCCGTAAAACCGGTAAAAGAGATATTGGCTGTATACTTCGCCAGATTCTCTTCTCCTATTTCATTATTTAAATAATGATTCTCTTTTGTGGTACGACCATCATTCCATAAAATAGCCGGTCGAATCACGTCATTATGTTCATCCAAAAGAACCAGGCCATGCATTTGTCCGCCCACTGCCATACCTGCAATGTCTTTGTCACCATCTTTGAGCAAATCCTTTAGCCCTTCCATAGTTTGATCAAACCAATCTTTTGGATTTTGCTCTGACCATCCCGGATTAGGGAAAGAAAGGGAATACTCTTTTGTTACTGTGTTTATAACTTCCCCCTTTTCACTCATCAGTAACAATTTGACGGAGCTGGTTCCAAGGTCGATTCCTACGTAGTTCATACTTCCTCCTTAGCCTCCTTTTTTCTTGTTCGTTCACGTGCACGATTTTCTTTATCATAATGCGATTTTTTTCGCAATACAATATCTTAAATCGACTTTTTCATCATTTACGAATCGTTCGTGCCCGTGTCACAGTTTTCGTTGATTTCGTATTTTTGATGTGTTAGGATTTGTACAAGAAGCAAACAAAAGGGGGGATTACTATGGCTACCATGCAAGAAATCGCCAAATTGGCGGGTGTTTCAAGAGGAACGGTAGACCGGGTATTAAACAATCGGGACGGGGTCAACGAAGAGACAAAGAAAAAGGTTTTGGAAATTGCGGAACTTATGGATTACCAGCCAAACAAAGCCGGAGTTGCCCTTGCCGCTCAAAAGAAAAACATCAAAATCGGGATTTTGTTATACGGAGAAGGAAACCTTTTCTTTGAAGATATGAAGCAAGGTTTTATCGACCGCTATAATGATTTATCCCTTTATGGATTTTCCTATGTTATTAAGCAGAGTAAATCCCACGTAAGGGAACAGCTTGTTGCCTTAGATGAAATTCTAAAAGAAGATATTAATGGGTTAATCATTTCTCCCTTTAACGATGAACGGATTATTAAAAAAATAAATGAGATTTCCGATGCCGGAATTCCCGTGGTTACCGTAAATACTGACTTGCCGGATTCCAAACGAATCGCCTACGTGGGCAGCGATACCTTTAAGGGTGGTCAAACCGCCGGAGGTTTGATGGGTCTTTTTACAAAAGGAAAAGCTGAGGTTGGTATTATCACAGGATCACGAAATGTCCACGGTCATGAAGAACGTATCGAAGGATTTAAAAACATTATTTCCAAAAATTATCCTGACATTCAAATCGAAGCCATCGAAGAATGTCACGATGACGATTACAAATCCTATGAAGCTATTCAGCGTATGCTCATTGAACATCCGGGAATCACGGCCTTTTACTTTACTGCTGGGGGCATTTACGGAGGATGCAAATCTTTATACCAGTTGACCCAAAAGACACCTATGACAGTGATTACCTTTGACTCTTTAGAGCCCAACATCGAATATCTAAACAAAGGCATTATTACCGCTACGATTTGTCAGGATCCCTATCATCAGGGTGTAGGAGCCCTTTCCATTATGGTGGACAAACTGATTTTAGACAAAGATCCGGAACAAGAAAAAACATTGACGGAAATCAACATTAAAATAAAAGAATCCCTGTAAGGGAATTTTCACCGAAATGTTTTGCTATTTCAATTTTATTTTTGTACAATGAGATTATAAAATTATAGAAGTGCACACTTATTTTAAGTACGAACAAGGGGGAGAAATCTTATGGAACTTACCAAAGAGCAAATTGACGTATTGGGGGAAATCGGGAATATCAGCATGGGAAATGCAGCGACTACCCTTAGCGTTATGTTAAATCAACGCGTGGACATTACCACACCCCAGGCTGAAATCATCGGGCGAAGTGCAGCCTTGGATGACTACGAAAAGACCTGTATCTTTGTGCAGATCCATTACATCAAAGGTCTTACCGGAAACAACGTTTTAATTCTTCAGGAAAAGGATATCTTAAAAATGACTTCTCTTATGATGGGAGGAGACGGCATTAACATTGATTCCGAAGTAACCGATTTGCATTTGTCTGCAGCATCTGAAGCCATGAATCAAATGATGGGAACTTCCGCTACTTCTATGGCCACCATGCTTGGCACAGAAACAGACATTAGCACACCGGAAGTAAACCGTATCGATGTGGAAAGCGTAAAGCTTTTCGAGAAAATGTTTGCAGATACAGAAGAGAAATTCTTAAAGATTTCCTTCCGTTTGGAAGTAGGCGAACTTATTGATTCCACTATGGTTCAATTATACCCTCTGCCCTTCGCGACCCAGATGGTAAAGCTTTTCCAAAAAAATAAAGCTGAAGAATAACCACCGGTTATTCTTCAGCTTCATTTTCAATTACCTGATCCATAAAATCCCAGATATCTTCCAGTCCCTGTTTGGTTACGGAAGAGAATGGGATAATAATGGTATCCTTATCTGCCCCAAGACCATTTCGGATTGCCTTGATATGGGCATCCACCTGAGATCGTTTTAATTTATCCGCTTTCGTACAAATCACAATGGGCTGATATCCCATGTAATCAATCCACTCATACATCTGCTTATCGTGTTCTCCGGGCTCATGGCGAATATCCACAAGCAAAAAGATACAACGGAGCATTTCGGAGTTCAAAAGATATCTCTCAATCATCTGCCCCCACTTTTCTGTCTCCGTACGGGACGCTCTGGCATATCCGTATCCCGGCAAATCCACAAGATAGATTTCTTTATTAATATTATAAAAATTCAAGGTCTGGGTTTTTCCCGGTTGAGCAGAAGTTCTGGCCAATCCCTTTCGTTGCATCACTGCATTGATTAAAGATGACTTTCCCACATTACTCTTTCCCGCAAAAGCCACTTCAGGCAAAGTATTTTCTGGTAGTTGACTTGTGATTCCACACACTGTTTCCAGCTCTACGCTTTTTATTTTCATGGTTTATCTCCTTATGCACTACCCTATTAGTACAAAACAAGGCGGAACAAACGTCCCGCCTTATCAAAACGCTTATGCGCTTTCTTTTTTATCCTTCTTTTCTTCTATGGAAAGGACTTCCGGTTTCTTTTCAATTAACAAAAGATTGGCTTCTACCTTTTCTCTGGTAATCTCAAGTGTCTTCACGGAATCATCGGAAGGAACGTTGTACATGTCATCCATCATAACGTTTTCCATAATCGCACGAAGACCACGGGCTCCGGTCTTTCTTTCCAAAGACTTCTCTGCAATGGCTTCCAATGCATCTTTTGTAAAGGTAATGTCCACATCATCCATATCAAAGAGTGCTGTGTACTGTTTTACCAAAGAGTTCTTGGGCTCCGTCAAAATACGAATCAAATCCTCTTTGTCCAACTCTTCCAAAGCAACATTGATGGGCACACGTCCGATAAACTCGGGAATCAAGCCAAACTTAACGAAATCCTGAGGAAGGGCCTGTTTCAAAAGCTCACTTTCTCTTTCCTTATCGGTCTTGATTTCTGTAACGTCCGTATTAAATCCAATGCGCTTGGTATCCATACGGGATTCAATAATCTTATCCAATCCCTCAAAAGCACCACCGCAAATAAACAAAATATTTGTGGTATCAATGGGAATTAATTCCTGCTGAGGATGTTTTCTTCCACCCTGGGGAGGAACAGATGCCTGTGTACCTTCTAAGATTTTCAAAAGAGCCTGCTGCACACCTTCACCGGAAACATCTCTGGTGATGGATACGTTTTCAGACTTTTTGGTAATCTTATCAATCTCATCGATGTAGATAATACCGTATTCTGCTTTTGCCACATCATAATCTGCAGCCTGAATCAGTTTCAAAAGGATGTTTTCCACATCCTCACCTACATATCCTGCCTCTGTAAGTGTTGTCGCATCTGCAATAGCAAATGGAACACCCAAGATTCTGGCTAAGGTCTGGGCAAGTAATGTCTTACCGCTACCGGTGGGTCCAAGTAACAATACGTTGGACTTTTGAAGTTCAACACTTGTCTTGGAAGGATCTGCCATAATTCTCTTATAGTGATTGTAAACCGCTACAGATAATACCTTTTTGGCTTCTTCCTGACCAATTACATACTCATCTAAGAAAGACTTTAATTCCTTTGGTTTCAGAAGATTGATATCAGGGGTATCGTCAACGAAGGCCTGCTTATCTTCCATTTCCATTAATTCTTCTTCGATGATTTCGCCACAAATATCCACACATTCATCACAGATATAAGCGCCGTTTGGTCCGGCTATGAGTTTTTGAACCTGAGACTGACTTTTTCCACAAAAGGAACATCTGATTTTATCGTCGTTTCTTCCTGCCATAGTCTCTCCTTAACTAAATGACCTTACTGATCATTTCTGCTTTCAATAATCTTATCAATGAGGCCGTATTCCAAAGCTTCCTGAGCAGACATGTAATAATCTCTTTCTGTATCAGCAGCAACCTTTTCAAAAGGCTGACCTGTGTTAGCAGCTAAGATCTCATTTAAGTGCTTTTTGGTCTTCAAAATATTTTCAGCAACGATTTCGATTTCTGTTGCCTGGCCCTTTGCACCGCCGGAAGGCTGGTGAATCATAATCTCCGCATTGGGAAGTGCAAGACGTTTCCCCTTTGTACCACCGGCCAAAAGGAAAGCTCCCATAGAAGCTGCAAGTCCTACACAAATGGTGGAAACATCACATTTGATGTACTGCATGGTATCGTAAATCGCATATCCTGCAGTCACCATACCACCGGGACTGTTGATATAAAGATGAATATCTTTATTCGGGTCTTCCGACTCTAAGAATAAAAGCTGAGCTACTGTTAAAGATGCAGTAGTCTCATTAACTTCTTCCCCAAGAAAAATAATACGATCCTTTAACAATCTGGAATAGATATCGTAGGAACGTTCCCCTCTGGAATTTTGTTCAATGACGTAAGGTATTGTAGCCATATATTATTCCTCGTCTTTCTTTTCTTCCTTCTTCTTTGCCTTTGCACGCTGTTTCATATTTTCAGTAACGAAGTTGATTGCCTTTTCCAAAGCGATTTCGTTCTTCATGTTTTCTTTTTCGCTGTCAGGAATGTTCTTCTTTAAGTCATCTGCAGGCATTCCGTACTGAGCTGCCATTTCATCCAACTTAGCATCAACATCTTCGTCAGTACCTTCAAAGCCTTCTGCCTTAGCGATTGCTTCAAGAACCAAAGAAGCTTTGATTCTGTCAGTAGCATCGGGACGCATCTGAGCCTTTAACTGATCCAATGTCATTCCTGTAAACTGCATATACTGTTCAAATGAAAGTCCGCTCTGAGCAAGGTTCTGAGCATATTCATTTAACATCTGATTTACCTGAGTATCGATCATCTTTTCAGGTACATCCATCTTAGAATCAGCTACGATTTTTCCTAAAGCTTCATCTTCCTGAGAACGCTTAATGGAAGCAGCCTTTCTTTCTTCTAAGTTCTTCTTAACATCTGCCTTGTATTCATCAACAGAATCGAATCCCTGATCTTCAGCGAAGTCAGCATCCAATTCAGGAAGCTCTTTTGCAGAAATCTTGTGAAGTTTGCATTTGAAAAGTGCAGGCTTTCCAGCTAATTCTTCTGCATGATAATCTTCGGGGAAAGTAACGTTTACATCGATATCTTCTTCTAAGTTCTTTCCGCAAAGCTGATCTTCAAATCCGGGGATGAAGGAGTTAGAACCTAACTCTAATGTATATCCTTCAGCTTTTCCGCCTTCAAAAGGAACACCGTCAACAGATCCGTCAAAATCAAGAACTACGGTATCACCCTTCTGAGCTGCACGATCGGTCACTTCGATGGTACGTGCATTTCTTGAAAGCTGAGATTCGATTTCTTTTTCTACTTCTTCATCAGATACGGAAGCGTCCATTCTTGTAACGGTAACGCCCTTATATTTTCCTAAAGTAACTTCAGGCTTAACTGCAACTTCAGCAGTAAAGATGAAAGGCTTTCCTTTTTCAATCTGAACTACTTCTACTTCAGGCTGAGAAACGATATCCAAATCACTTTCATCATATGCCTTTGGATATTCTTCCTGAATCAAAATGTTTGCAGCTTCATCAAAGAAGATTTCAGCTCCGTACATTTTTTCAATCATCTGCTGAGGCACTTTACCCTTACGGAAACCGGGAATACTAATGCTTTTCTTCTGACGGTTATATGCCTTCTTAATAGCCTCGTTTAAACGGTCTGCCTCTACCTCTACGGTAAGTTTCGCCATGTTATTGTCTAAATTTTCAACTTTTACACTCATTTTATATATCTTCCTTCCTAATATTTATGTGAGCACTCCGCCGATTATAACATAAATATCAATGGTTTTCAACAATTCCAGCCCACTTAATTTGCCTTATAAACAATAGCATTTCCAAGGTTTTGAGCTGTTTTTTCATCGGCGAAGTAAGAAACGATGGAAAGACCAAATGCCACAGCTGTTCCCAAACCTCGGCTGGTAATAATATTTCCGTCCTCAACCACTTCTTTCGTTTCCTTGGTTGCCCCTAAAAGGCCATCTTCCATACCGGGATAACAGGTAGCCTTTTTCCCTTCCAAAAGTCCGGCATAACCTAACACGGTAGGAGCTGCACAAATCGCTGCCACCAATTTGTTATCCTTTGCAAATTCTTTGATGGCAGAAAGCACTCTCTCATCCGCTTTCAAGTGATTGGTTCCAGGCATTCCACCGGGAAGCACAACGCCGTCATACTTAGAAAGATCCACATCTTCCATGAATGCATCCGCTTCCATAACAATATTGTGAGAACCGGTAATGGTTTTATTTCCGGTAATAGACACCATATCCATTTGAATTCCTGCTCTGCGCACCAAATCCACTACAGTCAACGCTTCCACTTCTTCGCAACCGTCTGCCATACATATGAAAAGTTTTGCCATTTTATTTCCCTCCAATGTTTGATAAGATAACTGTATCCTTTTTAGAATTTCACTAAGGATAATTGTAATATGAAATCACTATTTTATCACGAGGATTTTTATGGAAATCGAGAAAAAATTTTTAATTCGTTCCCTCAATGATATTCCGGGAGGAATCGACACCTACAACTACCACGAAATGGAGCAGGGCTATTTAAATACCGCTCCTGTTCTTCGCGTACGAAAAGAGGATGACAACTACTATTTCACCTACAAAGGCTCCGGAATGTTAAAAAGGGAAGAATACAATCTTCCCTTAAATAAAGAATCTTATGAACATGTAATCCAAAAGGCGGACGGAATCATTATTTCCAAGCGCCGGTATCTCATTCCCTTAGAAGGTGGGCTCATCTGCGAATTGGATGTGTTCCAAAAAAGTTACGAAGGTCTTCTCTTGGCTGAGGTAGAATTTTCTTCCGAAGAAGAAGCAAACTCCTTTGTCCCTCCTGCCTGGTTTGGTAAAGATGTAACCTTTGATTCCCGCTATCATAATTCCAATATGAGCAAAGAACTCATTTCCTTCACAGACCCATCCTAACCGATGTAAGCCTGTAAAAGTTTCAACACATTTTCCACGCCGTCTTTGTGGCTTCTCTCATAACCGTGGGATGCATAAACACCGGCACCAATCAAACCGTGTTTCAAATCATAGCCGGCCCCCAAAGTAGCTTCCACATCAGAACCGTAATGAGGGTATACATCTACCGCATAATCCGCTTTTGCTTCTTTTGCTGCTGAAATCAATCCTGTTACCACATCATAGCTGTAAGGGCCGCCACTGTCCTTGGCACAGATGGAAACCTGACGCTCGGTACAGGTCATCTCACCGCCGGCACATCCCATATCCACGGAAATCGCCTCAGTAACCCCCTCCGGAACAGAGGCACATCCGCCATGTCCTACTTCTTCATACACAGTAATATGAGCATACAAATCTCGGTTCAATTCTTTCTGCTCGTCTTTTAAGTATTTTCCGTAAGCCAATAAAATTGCTACACTTAACTTGTCATCCAAGAATCTGCTCTTAATGTATCCGCTTTTTGTCACTCTGGTTCTAGGATCAAAGGCAACAATATCTCCCACACTAATGCCCAAAGCCTGGGTTTCTTCTTTTGTGGTAGTAAGCTCGTCAATAACCACTTCCATCTTATCCCAACCACGCTTAATCTCATCATACTCGCCATTTACGTGAATGGAGGCGTTGTCCAACTGAAAGGTTCCCTCGTATTCACCGTCAAACTTGGTGATAATACGAACGTTTTCCGTCTCGGCGTTATTTGGATTCAATCCACCCAAAGGGCTGAGGCGTAAACGACCGTTGTCCTTGATTTCACATACCATTCCCCCTAAAGTATCGGTATGGGCTTCCAACAGCAATCCGCCTTTTTCACTTTTCTCACTCTTATATAAGGTCACCAAAACTCCACCTTTGTTGGTGAGCTTTGCTTCAAATCCAAGATTTTCAAATTCCTTTTTCACATACTCCGCAGCTTCTTTTGTATAACCGGTAGGGGAGGGAATTGCCTCCAATTCAATTAATCGATCCACTGCGTAGTTTGTATATGTATTCCATATTTTTTCTGCCATACCATCATCCTTTCTTAAAAGTCGCTTTTTGACTCCACGTGAAATTATAGCACCCCACCTGCAAAAAACAAAGTAGGCTCCCGCTCCAATATCACCAATACGCTCCATTCACAGCCCCTTTCTATATATCCCCCCTGTGCTGTCCTACCAACCTGCTGCCATTTTGCAAGGATGTTAGAACCTCTTGATGCTAAATACGAGCATCCTTTTTGTGTCCGGACAACAATTTACAGTTCGAAGCAAGTGTGTGCCAAGGACAAAGACTTGTTATTTATATTTGGCGCTTTTCACAACTCAAGGTGAGCCGGCTTAAGTCACCGCTTGCTAAGAAAAAAGACGAAGCATGTTTTTAGATGTCGGTACCACACACAATCTCAGTCCATTTCGGTTATGTGTTCTCGGCTCACCTTGAGTTGTGAGAAAGCGCCTATTTTAATCTATTCAAGTCTTTGCCAGGCACACATCTTGCGGTAAAATTGTAAATTCTTGTACGAACACAAAAGAATAAAAGCTGCGAGTATAGCATCTAGAGTTTCTTCATCCGCAGACAAAGCAGCAGGTTGGTAGGACAGCACAGGGGGAGGGATAGCAAGGGGCTGTGAATGGTAACACAAAATGGGGATTATCAATTGTTCCTCCCCACCATATATGGTATAATTTCATATTATCAGAGAGCATAAAGGGGACTTTCATTATGAAAAGAATTGTAAAAAAGCTATTGGCAATGGGTTTGTCCATAGCTATGATATTTGGTTTTACCCAGGGGGTATCCGCTGCGGATACAGAAATCGCCGCTACGGATTGGATGGCAGAGGTTTCCGATGACACCTTCTTGTCCTCCGTTACTGTACCGGGTACACACGACAGCGGAACAGCCCATATTTTTCCCAGTTTCTTTTTACAGTGCCAATCACTGGGATTTTACGATCAGTTAAACGCAGGCTACCGCTATTTGGACATCCGCCTTGCTTTGGATGAGTCCGAAGAAAGTGGCACAAAGTTAAAATTTATTCACGCTTTTGGAACCTGCAAAAAAGAATCCAGCTTCTTACAACTGTTTTCCGATACGCTTTATTTAGAGGATGCCCTGGATGATGTATATACCTTTTTGGATGAGCATCCCACCGAAACCATAGTCTTTAGCGTAAAAGCCGAAAACAAAGAAGATGACCTTTCTGTTTTTGAAGACACCTTCTTCCAGATTTTGGATCAACATCCGGAAAAATGGTATACACAAAACGCCATTCCTTCCATGGGTGATGTTCGAGGAAAAATTGTTTTAGTCACTCGTTTTGATGATGTAAACGGCGAAGGGGAAGAACGCATGGGATTGCCTTTCCACTGGTCACAGCAGGATAATACAGAAGCAGTTGTGGATACTCAGGAAGTTGTTATGGTAAATGACACCAATCAGCTTTGGGTACAGGATCGTTACAAATACAATGTTGAGACAAAATGGGATGCCATTGTGGAAAGTTTGGAAAACTGCCAGGCCGGAGACGAAACCTTTTCTCTTAACTTCTGCTCTACCGCAGGAAACGGTTATGCCGGTCATCCCAAAAAATACGCCCGCATTATTAACAAAAATCTGTTAAATTACGAGCTATCTTCTCAAACCAGTTATGGAATCATTGTAGTGGACTTTGCAAAGGAGAACTTGGCCCGTCACATTTTTGAGACCAACTTCTAATCACAACGGCACTGCAATAAATATATAAAGTGAGGGCAACAAATGGATCATATGATGGAATTCTTCGACGCTGATGAGTTAGAAGAAAAATATGACATCATCACAAAAATGCAAGTGCAGGAAGAGTTAAACGATCACGTAATCGACAACTTTGCTGCATCCTTGGATGTAGTCATTGACGACGGTGACTTGGACAAGCGCATTGATGATTTAAAAAACTGCATAAGAACTAAAATGAAATATGAAAGCAGCCGGTTTCGCTAAACCGACTGCTTTTCTTTATCTTTTCCAATCTTCTTTTTCAAAGGAATGCTCATTCATCCAATCCACAATGGCACATAAGCCTTCTTCAGAGAAATCCTCCCTATGGGTAATCTTTTTCTCATCATCCGTCTTTTCAAAACTGTAGGGCTCCGGCCAAATGGTAGCCTGGAAATAAGGATCCTCCGGTTCTTCGTCCTCAGGAGCATCCTCCGGTAATTTCGGAACCACTTTTTCGATGCGATAGCGAAGATTTCTTTCACTATCGCTTCCAGAAAAGTGTTCCTTATTGTAAAAGGCCAAGGCCAATAAACGTTCTCTTTTGATCATAAATCTGTCCTTTCTATGGCGTAGTAGCCAAAGGCGCAACCTGATAGGTCACGGTTTGGGATATGGTAGCTCCACTTCCCGGGTTTGTAGCAGTGTAGGTAATTTCGTATCGTCCTGCATTTTCAAAGGTATAGGTCGCACTTGGTCCTGCTCCTACGTAACTAATCGTAGTAACAAAGTGGCTGTTTCCATCATCGGATACATAAACGACATCAGCCTTCAAGGAAGTACTTACATCTCCGCCACTCTTTAAGGTGGCAGTCACTCCATTAAATACGGATACACTATTGCCCTGTGTCGCAGTCTGAGCCACAACAGCCAAACCTGAAATCGCGGGTTGTGCCGTATCTTTTACATAGTAGATCTTTGCAACTTTGGTTTCCTTTTTACCGGTAGGGTTGGAAACCGCATACACAACTTCGTAGGTTCCAGGAGTAGCAAAGGAATAAATTCCTCCGTTGGCAGCAGGATGATTGCTTTGTTTTACTACTTCCACTGCACCGGTAGACTGATTGGTTACCGTTACTTTGATTCGGGTAGTAACATCCTTGCCACTAACAAGTTTAGCTCTCACTCCCGTCATAAGATTTGCGGAAGTACCTGCTTCTAGGGCTACGGTTTCTCCCGTTACACCTGTCAACTTCGGAGCCTTGGTATCCTTTACCACAACTTTCATATACTTGTTAGTCACCTTTTTGTTGTAAGGATTCTTTACTGTATACTTCACTTTGTAGGTACCGACTCTACCAAACTTATACTTTCCATTTCTGCATTTCTTGTATTTGGACTGACCGGGCTTTCTCACATAAATCTTCATCTTGGAGGTAAGCTTCTTACCGGAGACGGCAGCCGCTTTTACCTTGGATTTCAGATTCAGTGTCTGGTTATATTCAATGGTTTTTTTCGATTTAACACCGGTAATTTTTGCCTTAAAGGTATCCTTTACTTCTACAACTACGGAAGCTTGAGCCGTTCTCCCCAAGACATCGGAAGCCGAATAGATCAAGGTGTATTTGCCCAGCTTTTTGCGGTTGATTTTTCCGGATACATGAAGACGGTTACTAATATCATTTCCACAGGAATCATAGGCCTTCGCCATAGCATTGCCTGTCCACTTCTTACCGTAGGACAAGGTTCTTGGAACCTTGGAAACATCAATAATAACACTTCTGGTATTGTAGGGATTGGCCTCGTCCGGATCGGTAGGATCCCAATCCATCTTTGAAGCAGTGCTCACTTTGATGGTCTCCGGCTTTCCCAGAGGATCATTGGCGGCGCTTCCTGCAATAATACGAATGCTGGTACCCATTCCACAGTTGTCGTAAATCCACTTTGCATCTGCAGTGGTTAATCTGACACAACCGTGGGACGCAGTGGTACCAAGTTTATTGAATTCTCTGGTCGACTGGGTGGCTGGATTTTTTTCGTAGTACCACACAGAATGGAATAAAACATGACCTGTAATACGGGAACAATACTGCCCGTAGCTTGGTCCATCCAACTCCCACCAACGATATTTCCCACAAATGCCAAAGGACCCCAAAGGGGTGGCATAGCCGGTGGAACAGGTCATCGCTTTCACAGGATTTCCTGCGGCATCAAATACCGTCACAACGTTGGTTCCTTTATTTACCTGCAAAGAATACGCTCCTGCAGCTTCTACTACTGCCCCATCGCCCTGAATACTTCCAAAGGAAGTCAAAACCATGGCCATTACCATTACATTTATAATGATTCTTTTTAATTTCTTCATAAATATGTCTCCCAAAATCGGTTATCCTTTATGGCCTCCTACTTGTCCATTTCTTTCTATGGTCATGGCACCCTCCTCAAAATTGGTGCCACGCAAAATAGCATTCTTTCCATAACGCTGCTTAATAGCCAGCATCGCCTCCTGTAAAGAGTGCTCTTTTTCCAGTTGTTCTTTTTCTTTTTCATCCTCAGCATCTTCTGCGGCATCGAAAATCGTCATCTGACGATAGGTGGTTTTCTCTGCTTTTTTCGCAGCCTTTTCACCAATAACATGGTTAGCCACCACCGTCACTCTCCGCACTAAAAGAGAATCATCGGTAATCTCCTCAAACAACTCTGTCATTTTTTCAATTATCATTTTAGATGAGGATGTATAATAAGGCAAATTCTTTGTGCCATGACCATGTTTTGGAATCAATCTCCCATAGCGGTCTGCAACAATTTCTCCATGATAGGCCTTTTTCCTGTCTGGATCAGTTAAATTCTCCACATCATAGCCAATGGTAAGCACCAGCTGATTGGTAACCAAATGCTTTTCCACCAAATCAAGAGCCAAAAGCTCAGACATTTCTTTTACAATTACTCTGGCCTTTTCATGCTCGTAAGGCGACTGAAGAACCTGTCCCTGGCTAAGGGAATTGGTCTCCGGGCGATAGGCTTTCACCTCTGCAATGGTACAGGGCTCATATCCCCAGGCATGATCAATTAAAAGCTCGGCATTTACCCCAAAAAGTTTATAAAGAAGCTCTTCGTTGTAATACTCATCCTCTTTTCCTACGGAGCAACGGGCCACATCTCCCATGGTGTACATCCCGTGTTTTTCCAACTTTTTGGCGTATCCACCGCCCACTCTCCAAAAATCCGTCAGCGGTCGGTGATTCCATAATTGTCTACGATAACTCATCTCATCCAAAGATGCAATTCGAACTCCATTTTCATCTGCCGGCATATGTTTTGCAACAATATCCATGGCAATCTTGCAAAGATACATATTCGAACCGATACCTGCTGTGGCGGTAATCCCCGTTTCTGCAAAAACTTCGCGAATCATGGTTCGCGCCAACTCCTCTGCTGTCATCTGATAGGTATTCAAATATCCCGTCACATCCATAAAGCACTCATCTACGGAATACACATGCATATCTTCCGGTGAAATGTACCGTAAATAAATATCAAAAATCCGTGTACTGTATGCCATATAGAGCTTCATCCGAGGCGTCGCCGTAATAAAATCGATATGAAACTGCTTGGCCTTTTGCTTTACCTCAAATAGTCTGGGACGGCCGGGAATGCCATATGCCTTTAGGGCCGGAGATACAGCCAGACAAATGGTCTTATCTGTGCGACTTCCATCTGCCACTACAAGTCTCGCTTTCAAAGGGTCCAACCCTCTTTCCTGACATTCTACGGAGGCATAGAAAGACTTCAAATCTATAGCTATATAGGTTCTTTGTTTTTCCATGGTTCCTCCTTTCTGTCATGGCTTCCTATTGAGCTGATTTCTCCGCCATCTACTTCTTTCTATTGGACTTATTATAACATACAGATGCAAACTTGTGTTCTGTTTTCATTCTTTCTTTTCGAATATATTTGTTCCCATTGGAGTTTATTTTGATGCATCAGCCCGCCTGCCCTGCCCTCCTGCTGCCATTTTGCAAGTGTGTGCTAGGGACAAAGACTTGTTGTTTATTTATAGCGCTTTTCACAACTCAAGGTGAGCCGGCTTAAGTCACCGCTTGCTAAGAAAAAAGACGAAGCATGTTTTTAGATGTCGGTACCACACACAATCTCAGTCCATTTCGGTTATGTGTTCTCGGTGCCGTCCATGGCACCTCGTACCGACATCT